>NZ_JACHVA010000045.1 GCF_014230055.1 Puniceicoccus vermicola
GAGCGGGGGCTGCGCCGGATCGACCTGGCGATCTCCGATAAGGCTGCGGGGTTGATCGAGGTCTTACCGGAGTTTTATCCGCAAGCCAAATGGCAACGGTGCGTGTTCCACTTCCACAAAAACATCCTGCACAAAGTGCCCAAACAAAAGCGAGAGGAAGTCATCCCCATGCTCAAGGCAATCCATGCTCAGGAAGACGCTAAGAGCGCCCGCGAAAAAGCCGTTGCCATAGTCGACAAACTCGAAGCCATGAAACTCGGATCGGCGGCCGGGATCCTTTTGAACGGAATCGACGAATCGCTCACCTACTACCAGTTCCCCAGAGAGCATCATCGTAGTATCCGGACGAACAACTTGCTTGAAAGAATCATGAAGGAAATCCGGCGAAGAACCCGAGTCGTCGGAAGCTTCCCGGATGGGAAAAGCGCTCTCATGCTCGCCTGCGCCAGACTCCGCTACATCGCCACCAAATCCTGGTCCGATACCCGCAAATATATGGATATGACCAAGCTGGAGGAAACCGAACTTCAACAAACTGCCTGAAAATCGCAGCCCCCCATGGGGGGCTATTGACATCAACTTCAACCTAACATCATAAACCAATCACCAACGCCTGAAGGCACTCAGACCTTTTTGCGAAAGATTTTGGACACTAACCAATTTTTAGAAATTGGGATTAAGTTCCTGATAGTCAGCGGATTAGGATGCGAGGAATTCCTTCAGGCTCTTCAAGCCTTTCGTAGGCAGATCGAGGATCTATCCAATAATAGTGAGAACGTATCGAGGTAACGTTCTCGAGGTTGCCCCATTTCTCTTCCGTATCGCGAATGGTTAGGGACGAAATCCAAGTGTCGGAACAAGGTCACTGGAAATTCGCGGCCTGGAAGATTCGATCTTTTGCGGATTCTGTGATTTGTGATCATAAGAAAACAGTCCAGTATTCTGTGAACCCTTTGAGTAAGTTGGTTTCTTGGGTCGAGGGATTATTGGATCGCGTTGATGTTGCTCGATCCGAGAAGCGTTTTCGTTAGGAAGCGAGGCAGTTTATTGGTCTTCCAGCTGACGAACCACTTCTTCAGCAAAGTTTTCAACATCCTCAATTTTGACGAGAGGCTCTGCAAAGTGGAAGCCCAAGCAGAGATTTTCATGCACAGTGCTCGCGGCGACGAGGATCCCGAGATGACCGGGGCGCACCGACGCGCCGAACCATAGTGCTTCCACGCTATCCGGAACTTCGGAGGCAGGGCCCAAATTGGAGAGCGCAATGGGAAAGCCGAACTCCTTTTGCTCTTCGGATCGGAAAGGATCGATCGCGGAGTCGACCATCGCCGGATTGAATTTCTCGGGGCCGGTAATCGCTGTCGTCATCGCGTGGTCGAGTTGCCTGCCGAGAACCGCCCCGAGACGGGGAGAGTGAATCGAATCCGAGTCCGGCGCGTAAACTAAGGCATTTCCGATCAAACATCCCATGTTCTCGTCCGCGATAGGAGGTGCCATTCGTTTGCGTACGCTTACGGGGAGGATGAGCGAGGGAGACGAGGGGAATCCCGGTAATGTCACATTTGCGTTCTGGAGAATGGATTCCATCAGAAGGCTATTCACCGTAATGCCCTGACGGTGACTTTTTTCCTGAACGGGTCCGATTGGAGTGCTGCGCAAAATACTTCGGCAGGTCCTCTCGGGCAGTGGTTTGGATTGAGCGAATTTCCAGCTTACGTTCTGTGAAGGGGTGGGGAGTGGAACGTCATAGGTCTCTTTGCTTTTGGCGACTAGAGATTCGACCGCAGGAAGAAGCGGAAGCGGATCCCCGGAGGGAGCACCTTCGGCGATTCGGATGATCTCAAGGAGTAAAGACCGAGCGGCTGTTCCATCGGCGATCGCGTGGTGAATCTTAAGATAGAGGTGCGGAGTGCTACCTCGCTTCGTCCCGATTTGCCATAACAGGGGTCCAACGGGCAGGGAGGAGTTAATCAGAGTCTCAAATCCAGTCAGGGGCTCTTCGGTAATGTCAGCGATAGCCGGTGTAGGGAATTCGCTGCATTCGACAAACTGGAGCCCGTTCGGGCTGGGGTCGATCCGGCACCGAAGCAGCGGATGGCGAGCCTGAACCGCTAAAATTGCCTGCTCAAGAGTCGCAATGGGAATTGCTTTTTGTAGTCGTGCGACGACGACCGTGACGAGGCCGGCCCCCAGGTCGGTGTAGAAATGGTGGAGAAAAGTCTCTGCGAATCCGAGTTTACGAAACCGAGGCATTGCTCAGTGCGCTGCGATAATTCTCCAGAGCTGCGCCAAGTTGGCCGTCGTTGGCGGCGCCTCCCATGGCCATGTCTGGCTTTCCTCCACCTTTGCCGCCGAGTGCTTCGGCAAGCTTTCGGATTTGTTCCCCAGCCGGGAAGCCTACTTCGATGGCTTTCGGGCTGGCCAGTGAAACGATCGAAATTTTCTTTCCCATCTCGGCGCCCAAAACTACGAACCCTTCTCCAAGCTTTCCGAGAGTTTGGGCTGCGGTTCCCCGAAGTTCGTTTGGATTGGTGGCTTCCGCTTTGGCGATAATCGCTTTGAGACCGGGTCCGATCTCAATGGCGGATTCGAGGGCAGCCTGCGCCTGCCCCGCGGCTTCTTTCTGTCGCACGCGGGTCAACTCTTTCTCGAGGTCGGATCGCTGCTTCAGCAAAGTGTCGAGTCGCTTTTCGATTTCTTGTGGCTGGCATCCCAGACGCTTGGCCATATGGTGCAGTTGGTTGAAATTGTCTTCAGCAAGTCGATACGAGGCCTTTCCGCAGACAGCTACAATTCGGCGCACTCCGGCAGCAATTCCGCTCTCGGAGACGATCTTGAATAGGCCGATCTCTCCGGTGTTGCGGACGTGGGTTCCGCCGCAGAGTTCTTTGGAGAATCCGCCAATGTCCACGATCCGAACTTCAGATCCGTATTTCTCTCCGAATACAGCAACGACGTCTTCGGGCTTTTCGCGGAATGGCACCTCGTACCAATGGACCGGCCGATTGAGGAGGATTCCCTCGTTGACCAAACGCTCAATCTCATCGATCTGCTCTTCGGTCAGGGCTTCGTAGTGGTTGAAATCGAATCGTAGTTGATTCTCAGTCACGAGCGATCCCGCCTGCTGAACATGGTCGCCGAGAAGTTTGCGCAAGGCCCAGTTGAGAATGTGAGTCGCGGAGTGGTGTCTCTGGATGGCGCGGCGACGATATGCGTCTACCCGAGGCTCGACCGTTTTGCCAACAAGATTGGTAAGTTCAGGGGAGGGATCGGTGACGAGGTGGAGGAACTCGCCGCCGGGCCCTTTCTGTGTGCGGGCGATTGGAATCTCCGTGCCATTGAAAACGATCGTTCCGGAGTCGCCTACCTGCCCCCCCATTTCGGCGTAGAAGGGACTTTCGTCGAGGAGAATTGCTTTCGCGCCGTCGGGGGCATCCAGGACGGCGGTAACGGTAGCTTCGGTGCCTTGCAGTTGATCGGCATGGTAACCGCGGAAATGAGTCGGGTCGATATTGGAGGGAGTTTTGACCGATATGGTTTCTTTGACTTGAGCGGCGCGGCCTTTAGCCCGCTGCTTTTCCATTTCGCGTTCGAATCCTTCGGTATCGACTTTGATACCGCGTTCGCGGGCGAGGATCTCCGTGAGGTCGAGGGGAAACCCGTACGTGTCATACAGTGTAAAAGCTTCTTCGCCGCTGATGACCTCATCTTCGCATTGTTTTTCAAAGAGTTGGAGACCTCGGTCGATCGTTTTCTCGAATGCAGACTCCTCGGATTCAAGAACCTTGCGAATCACCACTTCCTGTTTCTTTAATTCGGGAAAGGCCTCGGACATTTTCTCGATAAGAACAGGCGCGAGGTTGGCGAAAAATCCGTTGGGTAGATTCAACCGTTTGCCGAACATGACCGCGCGTCGGAGGATGCGTCGGAGGACGTAGTTGCGGCCTTCATTTCCCGGTAGGATTCCGTCTGCAATCGAGAAGGAGAGGGTGCGGATATGGTCGGCGATGACCCGGAATACGCAGTCTTTGATCTCTTCTTTCGTTAGCTTTTCATCGCCCTCGGGCATCGTATAGGTGTACCGGGCGTCGCATTGCGACTCAAGGTGACTGAACAGGTCTGTGAACAGATCGCTGTTGTAGTTGCTCGGAGGCTGCGAGAAATCTGTGAAGTTTTTGGTGGTCGCGAGAATTCCCGCCACACGTTCAAACCCCATCCCAGTATCGACGTGGCGGGCGGGAAGATCGACAAAACTGCCGTCCGGATTCGCATTGAACTGGATGAAGACAAGATTCCAAATCTCGATACACCAGGGTGAATCCTGGTTCACGAGGTCCCCATTGGTATCGCCCTCGGGGGTTAGGTCGATGTGAACTTCGGAGCAGGGGCCGCAGGGACCCGTGTCGCCCATCATCCAAAAATTGTCTTTCTTATTTCCGGTGAGGACGTGCTTCTTGGGGTCGAGTCCGGCTTTTTCAAAGATACGGGACCAGATGGCGCTGGCTTCTTCGTCGAAACTGGCTGGGTCTCTGGGGCCAGGTTGATAGACGGTGGCGTAGAGGCGCTCTTTGGGGAATCCCCAGACTGCGGTCAGCAGCTCCCAGGCATACTCGATGGCTTCTTCCTTGAAGTAGTCCCCAAACGACCAATTCCCGAGCATCTCGAAAAAGGTGTGGTGATAGGTGTCGAAACCAACGTCCTCCAAGTCATTGTGTTTACCACCAGCGCGAATGCATTTTTGGGTATCCGCCGCACGGTTGAAGGGAGCTTTCTCTTCCTCGAGGAAGTAGGGCACGAACTGGTTCATCCCCGCGTTGGTGAACAGCAGGTTCGGCGAAGTGGGCATCAACGAGGCCGAAGGCACGATCTCGTGCCCCTTCGAACGGAAATGATCAAGAAATGACTGGCGAATCTCGGATGAGAGCATCCCTTCAATAAGAAGGAACAAATCGGTGGATTCAATCCAGAAGGGGAGGGTGTTTGATCGTTAGGTCTATCCTGCCGGTTTCAAGGGAGCGCAGTGCTTTAGCTTGCGGGCGGAGTCCCAATAGGATTTCAGAAGCGCGGCCTCCCGGCTTTCGCGGAGCTTCTTATACCGAATTTAGTTAGTTTTGACCGTTATGGTGCAGCGCAGAATCGAAGCAGCGCAAGGCGCAGGGATTGGATTCGTATCGAGATACGCTCCGATCCCTGCAACGCCGCGACCTTCGATTCTGGGCGCATCCCCCTGGGACGGGCGGGAAATGAGCCTGAGCAGCGTTAGCCCAAATGGCACGGGTCGCAGACCCGCCCCCAATTGGGCCGCCTCGCTCAGACTCATTTCCCATCCCGCCATAACTATCAAAACTTCCTAAATTCGGTATTACTGCGGGTAAGGAAGCACGACGCTACGCCAGCAGTCCCCTGCTTTTACTTCTCAACCTTGGTAAAGGGAATCGGCGCCCCTTCGGAATGGTCGACCAGCGTCAGGACTTTCCCATCCTCGACCGCAAACGTTACGTCTACTTTTCCCGTGCGGAGGTCTTCATTCGGATTGGTGTGGCGTCCGATGAAGTCGTTGGAGCCAGCTGCGGTTGGAACCAGCTCCAAGGTCTGTTCGGGGGTGCGGACGAAGGTGAGCCGATTGCCGGTGACCTCGATCGTAGCGGTGCCGAGCAGATCGCTGTGATATTGGCCAGCATAATTGGCGAGATCCAGAGCGGGTTGGATGTCCGATGCTGCCAGTTGCTGCCACTCCTCTTCGGCTTCATCTCGTTGGGTGATCTTGTTTTCGTAGCGGGTGAGAGGCTGAGATTCCTGATCATCTCCATCGATTCCGGCGACATGGTCGACGATCTGATAGAAGACGGCTGTGCGAAATTCGCAGTCATCGAGGTTCGTCAGCATGGCCACACCCAATCCCAGTTCGGGAACGAGTCCCACCCAAGCGCTCATTCCGTCGATGTTGCCGTTGTGCCAGACGAGTCGCAGCCCTTTGTAGCTCTCAGTCGTCCAACCGAGGCAGTACGAATGAAGTTGGAAGGGGGAGTTGCGTACGGCTCCGTCGGGAGAGATCGACCACATCGGAGTTTGGGAGGTATGCAGATAGCGAAGGGTTCCCTCGGTCAGGAGGGGAACTTCGCTTTGCCCCAAATGGAGCTTCAACCAGGGGACAAGGTTGCTGGCGGTGGACATGATTGAGCCAGCGGGTCCGATGTTCGTCATGTCGCGGTAGGGCACGGGGATTAGCTGATTGTCGTATCCCAAGAGATGCGGAGAGGCCACATTGTCCATGTCCTCGACCCCAACATTGGTGGGAAGAGAACGGTCCATGCCCAGAGGCGCGAAAATCTCAGCCTCTAAAAACTCCGCCCAAGTTTGGTCGACCAAGTGAGGGATCATCTCCCCTGCGAGGAGAAACATGGTGTTGCGGTATTGAAACTGGTAGCGAAATCCTTCGCTGATGGGGACATATTGCAGTCGATCGATGATCTCTTCTTTCGTCAGCCCGGAGCCATACCAGAGTGCTTCCGAGACCGCGCTGAGCCCACTGTGGTTCGAGGGGAGGTCGCTGAGGCGAATCTCTTGGGTGACCCAAGGGTCGGAAAGTTTAAAGTCCGGATCAATTTCGTGGATCTTGGTATTCCATTGGACTTCATCTTGGTCGACGAGCATCCCCAGGGCAGTGGCGGTGAAAGCCTTGGATGCTGACCCGATGGCAAAAACCGTATTTTCGTCGACGGGCTCGGAACCTCCGGCTTCGCGAACTCCATAGCCTTTGACCAAGATCGACTCGCCGTCTTTAACCACAGCGATCGAAAGACCCGGAAGCTGCCATTCCGACATTCCCGATTCGATGTAGCTGTCAAGATCGGGCGGTAGGGTAGATTCTGCGGCTGAACAAGGCAGGGAGGCAGAGAATAATCCGATAAAGGGGAGGGCTATTGAAAAGGAAAGTCGAGCGAGTGAGTAGTTCATGGCAAACTTCTACCGAAGCGATCTCGGAAGACCAAGTCTACAGCTCAAAAAAAACGTTTTGCTGTTTCTGGAGCAATGGTTTTAAGTCGATTGGTGCAGGCTTCGAAGTGCTCTCAGCGATTTCGCTGGAACGGGGGCGGTCGAATCGAGACCGACTGATTTCGCTTTTGAGATTTGCGCATTTTGCCAAGGAGAGCTACCCAAGTCATTCATGTTGCAGTTCCTAAAAGTCGAGAATCTCGCTCTCATCGATTCGGTGGAAATGGAGTGTCATCCGGGATTTACCGCGGTGACGGGGGAGACCGGTGCCGGGAAGAGCGTGATTATGGGGGCATTATCCCTGCTCTCAGGGAGGAGGGCCGACCGGTCGATGATTCGCAAGGGAGCGGAGTTTTGCGAAGTTCAGGCGAGTTTGTTTTTTCGGGAGCCTTCCCGGGTCAACGCGGCAATGCAGGAGGCCGGGCTGCAGCCGATGGAAGACGGCGAGTTGGTTCTTCATCGGAAGATCCAGGCTGCTGGAGGGCAGAGGATTTTGGTGAATGGCCAGGTTGCCGCCTTGGGGCAACTGGCGGCATTGGGTGATGTCTGGCTGGAATTGCACGGACCGGAGGCTCCTTTGGCCCTCTTTCATCGGGCGGCTCAGGTGGATCTTCTCGACGCGTTTGCTGGGAATGGGGCTCTGCGCGAAACTTTTTCTGATATTTTCCATCAGTGGTCTCAGCTTAAGGCCAAAATCGAGAGGATCGAGAATGAGGGGAGTTTGTCCGAAGATGAACAGACCTACCTTCAATCCCAGATTGAGGAGATCCGTATGCTCAACATTTCTCAGGAATGGTTGGAGAAGTTGGAAAGCGATTTTCATCGAGTGAGCAATGCCCGTGAGATCGATCAGAGGCTCAGTGGCTTGGAGGATGCGCTGTCTGGGCCGAAAGGGGCGCCGGGTCGTCTGGCCGATGTCTATCGTTGCGGGAATAAGTTGCGAGAACTGGTACCCGATGAGGTGGGGCCGCATATGGATCGGCTGGATGCGCTGATGGTGGATCTGAATGATTTGTTCGGTGAGCTGGAAGCGCTGCGCTCGGTTCTCGAGGTCGACGGATACGAGATCGAAGAAGTCGAGAACAACATGAAGTTGTGGATGGGAGTTCGTCGACGCCATGGTGGGTCTGTCGAGGCGGTTCTCGAAAAATGTGAGGAGATGGAGGAGCGGTTGGCTTCTCAAGGCAACATTGAGGGGACCCTGGCCAAGCTGGGAAAAGAAGAGAAAGCGTTGCGCGATCAGCTCGAATCGGTTGGAGCGCAATTGACTGAGAAACGAGAGAAGATCTCAGGGCCGTTGGCAAAGAAGGTTACGGAATTACTCACCCGTTTGGGATTTAAAAAACCGGCCTTCCGCATCGAGGTTGAGCCTGTTTCGACTTGGACGGAGCGAGGAACCTCCTCGTGCGAGTATCTCTTTTCGGGAACGGCGGGTCAGGCCGCGATGCCTCTGGGCAAGGTGGCTTCCAGTGGAGAAATTGCCCGGGTCACTCTCGCCTTGAAAACCGTTCTGGCGGCGGTCGACCATACTGCGGTATTGGTGTTCGACGAGATCGACGCCAACGTGGGGGGTGAGGTCGGTCGGGAGATTGGCCGTGAACTCTCCCGTCTTGCGGAAGATAATCAGGTCTTCACCATTACTCACCTTCCGCAGGTTGCCGCCATGGCGAGTAGTCACTTCGTGGTGACGAAAGACCAATCTGACGACAGCGCTGCGGTTTCGCTGCGTCCACTCAGTGAGGATCGGGGGGAGCGCATCGACGAGATCGCTCGTATGCTCGGAGACCGGAAGTCAAAGACCGCACGCTCGCACGCCGAGGAGTTGTTGGGCTCGTAGTCGAAACCGAGCGACCGCTGAAAGCAGGGCTCACCTCAATCGCGCAACGGTTTCTTAGAAGAAGTATCGCACCGTCACCCCGATCTGCCGAGGGTCTCCCAGTGATTCGAAGTGAAGGTCTGGCACGAAGGCGGGATCGTTGTAATCGCCAAAGTAGACTGAACGCGTGCCGTAGTCGGTGTCGAATAGGTTGGTGATCCAAAAGTTGATCTCGAACCCTCCGATCATATAGCCGGCCCACAGATCGAAGAGCTGGTAGGCATCGGATTTTCCGTTATAGAAGGAATCGTAGTAGACGGAGTCTTGTCCCCGGACCTTGAGGCGAAGGAAGGCCTCGGGAATAGGACGAACCTCACCATAGGCGGAGAATGTGTATCCCGGAGCCATAGCTTGGTCGCGACCATCGGCGAGCGTCGGAATATTATCGGCCTCGATTTTGGATTGCAGGAGACCGAGGGAGCCACCCACTTCGAGCCAGTCCAAGGCCATCCAAGAGGCCGATCCCTCCAGACCGTAGCCATAAGAACTTTCGGCGTTCGTTTGGGTGAGGACATAATTGAAGCCCGGGTCAATTTCCCAGCGGCGGACCTGTGGGTCATCGCGGGTGAAGGCAAAGACCGAAACCCGTGACTCAAGGCGCCCGTCCGGCCGGGCGAAATTCCAGCCCCCCTCAACCTCGTAGAGTGCTTCTGGGTCGTAGTAGAGCTGATTGGCGTTGCGGTCGGCATTGATGCCTCCGCCTTTGTATCCGCGGGCCAGCTTGATGTAGAACGCCTGAGCCTCCGTCATCAGATAGTTATAAGAAATATCGCCTCCCCAGAGAAACTCCTGGTCATCGGCACTGCCAACAAATTGGGGAGAGCCGGAATCCTTGAGCTCGAGATTGCGCCCCTCGAGGCGAAGGGTTCCTCCCACTTGATGCTTGTCGCCGAGAGGGTAAAGGATCTCCCCAAAGGTGTAGAGTTGTCCCTCATCGTAGGTGTTCTCGGCCGTATTGGAGTAGGGACCAAAGGCGTCTGTTGGGTAGTTTTCAAAAGCCTCGGAATCCTGATCGATATAGGTGCCCCCAACTCCGACCGTGTAGCGTGTTGTCTCTGGACCTTCGTTGAAGCGATAGAGAAACTCTTGGCGCACACGGCGGGTTTCCCGGTTATAATCCTCGGACCAGGATTGGGGACCAGGTTCGCCCCAAATTTCCTGCCAGAATTGAAGGTTCCTGGGATCGTCGGAGGTGTTGATCCAGTCCGCGTCGAAACTGTACTTGGTTTTGGTCTTCTGGAAAGTCGTCCGCGAAACCCATTCACTTTCAAGGGGTCCGATCCCAGCCTCGACGGCGATCGCGCTTGAGCGTTGGTTATCTTCGCCGGGCATATCGCTGTAGACGGTATGGGAGCCCTCGTTCGCCGTAAGAGTGAAGTTGTCGTACCCGTTTTGAAAATCGCTGTAGAGTCCAGTGACCTTCAGGCGGAAATTGTCGGAAGGTTCCCACTGGACCTTGAGCCGACTGGTGAATTCATCCTGGTCGGATCCAGCGTGCCGCCCGAGAAATTCGTTGTAGGTCCCGCCGTCGGTGTTGTTCTGATAGACCGAAAGGCGCATAGTCAGATTGTCAGAAAGAAAATCAAGTGGTCCGCCCACAGCAACTCCGCCTCGGTAGGTATCATATTCCGCAACCGTTCCCTCGACCTGTCCAGTCCAGTAGTCGGTCGGATTGGTTGACTCGATATAGATGAGGCCCGCCAAAGCCTGAGTCCCGTAGAGGCCACTCTGTGGTCCGCGAAGGACTTCGACTCGTTCGACATCGAAGAGCGAAACAATATTCCCGAATCCACTGAAATCGATACCGTCAATTACCAGACCGACAGAGGGAGTCACAGGCTCCTCATAATTATCATATTCCCCAATCCCGCGAATCTGAAAAAATCGCGCCCGGGAAGTCCCCCCAGCGAAAGTCAAATTAGGCGTATCGAGGACAAGATCCTCAAGATGGGAACTATTCGGATCCAAAAGCTCCTGCCCGGTGAAGACTGAGATACTCGAATCCGTTTCCTGCGGCGAAACCTGAATCGAGGACGCCGCGACGGTATAGCTCTCAAATTCCTGGCGAGAATCCGACTGCGGAGCGTCGGATTTGTCTTCGGCATCGAGCAGGGGACTGCAAGCGAGGCCGAATACTCCAGAGAAAAGAAGGAGAGATTTGCGGGTCATGTTTAGAATCGATCAGAAGACGGGTGATGAAAAAGAATGCAACGGAAACGAGTCGGCCCGCCAACCGTCCGCTCACCGGGATCAAAGACTCTTGGGGCCATCGGCACCTAGATGAAAACTCCCTAATCGCAGTCGGAAAGAACAGATAGAGAGGGTTGGGAGTCAATTTTTTAATAAACGGGTTACTCATTTCTGGTTTGCAAGATGTAACGGAACGCTTTGAAGTTAAATGGAGTATATTATATAACCGTTTTATTATATTTGACTCACATCGATTGCTGGTAGAGGATAGGAAGCATGGGCAAGCGTAGGCATCGTATTTCGGATCAATTCGCGTATTATCATCTAATGAGCCGGACGGTAAACGGAGAGGCTCTCTTCGGTGATCGGGAGAGGGAGGTTTTGCGGAAGATGATCTGGCAGGTGGCTGAGTTTTCTGGGGTTCGGGTGGTTACTTATGCGGTGATGAAGAACCATTTTCATATTTTGGTGGAGGTGCCACCGGCGGGGACTGAAGTCTCGGATGGGGAGTTGGTTCGTCGGTATCGGAAGCTTTATCCTAAGCCTACTCCCTGGAATCCAATGCCTGCTGAGGTTTTGGAGGGGCATTTGAAGGATAACTTTCTTGATGGGAGGGAGTTGCGCAAGGAGCTTACCCGCAGGATGCATGATGTTTCGGAGTTTATGCGGACTCTGAAGCTTCGTTTTACGCTTTGGTTTAACCGCTCACGTGATCGGTTTGGGCCGCTTTGGTCGGCTCGCTTTAAGAGTGTTTTGGTCGAAGGGGATCGGTGGGCTTTGCGGACCGTGGCGGCCTATATTGACCTGAATGCAGTTCGGGCGGGGTTGGTTGCGGATCCTAAGGATTATCGGTTTTGCGGTTATGCCGAGGCTCTCGGCGGTGGCCGACTGGCTCGAGCCGGGCTTTCTGTTGTGGATAAGGACTTGGCGGGGTATCGGCAGACTTTGTATGGGGCTGGCGATGGAGAGAAAGAGGGGAAAGAGTCCATTTCCCACGAAGAAGCGGTGCGGGTTTTGCGGGAGGAAAAGGGGAAGTTGCCCCTTTCGGTGGTTTTGCGGTGCCGGGTTCGCTATTTTTCGGACGGGATGGTGCTGGGATCGGAGTCGTTTGTGCGGAAGTTCCTGGAGGATGAACCGGAAGGGAAGCGGGCGCGAAGGCCTCATCCTCTGAGGGGGAGCGATTGGCAGGGGCTGTCTGTGGGGACTGGGTTGCGCAAGGGGTTGTTTGGGTAAACTGGTCTGGTCCTGTTTCAATGGAGGGTTCTTGTGAGCATGGGTGTAAATTAGATGGCCCCCAATTCTTGAAGATTCAGGAAAAATCCCTCGCTCTCGGGATTTCGGCTCCCTACAACCCATTTTATGAAGACGTTGAAAATCGCGGTTCTCCCCGGTGACGGGATTGGTCCCGAAGTCATGCAAGGTGCCCTGGCGGTCTTGGAAAAGGTCGCTGGACAAGAAGGATTCGGGCTGGATTGCTCGACTTGGGATGTTGGCGGTGCTGCCATCGACAACCATGGAGTCGCCCTCCCAGATGCGACGAAGGAAGGCTGCCGCGCCGCAGAAGCGATCCTCTTTGGGTCGGTTGGCGGACCGAAGTGGGAGAGTCTTCCGCCTAAGGAGCAGCCGGAACGTGCGGCTCTGCTGCCTTTGCGAAAAGAGTTTTCGCTCTTTGCGAACATTCGACCAGGCCTTCTATATCCTGAACTCGTTCAGGCTTCGCCATTGAAAGAAGAGCGTATTCCGCAGGGGATCGACATTGTTTGTATCCGTGAGTTGACGGGCGGCATTTATTTCGGTCAGCCGAAGAGCACGACCGAGCTCGAAGATGGCGATGTCGAAGCTATCGACACGATGGTTTATCGTGCCTCGGAAATCCGCCGCATCGCTGAAGTGGCCGCTGTCGCAGCTCGCGAGCGGGGTGGAAGGGTTTGCTCCGTGGATAAGGCGAACGTTCTGGAGACTTCCGTCCTCTGGCGGAAGACGGTGACTGAATTTTTTGCCAAAGAATATCCAGATCTCGAGCTGAGCCATTTGTATGTCGACAATGCAGCGATGCAGTTGGTTTCGAACCCCAACCAGTTCGATGTTTTGTTCACCGAGAATATGTTTGGTGATATTTTGTCCGATGAGTTGGCGGTCGTTTGCGGATCCATTGGGATGTTGGCTTCAGCCAGCCTCGGAAAGGGAGAGAATTCTCATGGGTTGCCTTTTGGCCTGTATGAACCGGCAGGGGGAAGCGCTCCCGATATTGTCGGTCAGGATAAGGCCAATCCTTGTGCTCAGATTCTGAGTGCGGCGATGATGTTGCGCTACAGCTTTGGTGAAACTGCGGCTGCCGATCGCATTGAGAATGCGGTCAAGAAGGTCGTGAAATCAGGTGTCCGTACGGGAGACATCGCTTTTGGCGCCGACGCGGTCGGGACCCATAAGATGGTTGAGGCCATTATGGCCGAACTGGGATAGTACCCGGTTGCTTTTTGTGGGTCGATTTCGGCCTGCAGGTTCGAATTTGAAAGGGAGCAGAGATGCTCCCTTTCATTTTGCGAGCCATTGAGTCCTTCATGCATGGTTCTGCCAAAATTGGGATGAAGTTTGCGTTCTGAAACTGGATTCATTACCCGATGTCTATTATGGTAGTCCCTTCGCCGCTTTCTGATTTGGATGAATCTCGTCTTCTCGTAGGAATCTGGGTCGATTCCGAGGAGGGGAAAGTCTGGACGGCTTGGCGCGTTGGAGGGCAGATCGAAACGGAATCTGAGCCGTTCCATGGATTTGCCTGGATCGAAGGCGGTCTATGCGATGATCGGGAGATCGGATCTCTTCCTCGAAAATCTCTAGCGGGTGCCGGTTCTCTTTCTCATCTCATTGAAGGGGATGATTCGGAGGGGGCTCGGATTCTGGCTCAGTTGCCCAGAAATCCGGTGAAAGCAGAGTCAGTGCGACCTCTTGAACATCAGCACCTTCTCCGGCACGGGATGCGAATGATCGCTCCAGGATTCTTGGGCGATGTGGTTCGTTGTCAGATCGATATTGAGACGGGTTGTGAGGATCCAAATGGATTCAGTGACCCGAAGCGTAAAGGGGATCGAGTTCTCGCCATCGGCCTACGCTCTGGTGGAAATGCGGAGATTCTGGAGTTGGAGGAAGAAACGGATGCTGCCGAGCGGTCTCTGTTGAAGAGGTTTGGAGAAAGACTCCGGGCGATCGATCCAGATATCCTCGAGGGGCATAATTTTTTCAATTTTGATCTGAACTATCTGCGATTCCGCTGTCGCCGTTTCAAGTTGCCGATGGAGTGGGGGCGATTTGGGGCTGAAGCTCGATTTCGTAACAGTCGGGTGCGCATTGCGGAGCGATGGTTCGATCTTTCCCGCTGTGATATTCCGGGGAGGACGGTCTTCGATACTCTGATCGCTGCGCAATTTTACGATTTAACTCAGCGTAGTCTGCCAGCCTTTGGGTTGAAGGATCTGGCTCTTCATTTTGGGCTGAGTGGAAAAGACAAGCGCACCTATCTCCCTGGAAATAAAATTGCGGAGTCTTTTCGAGAAAATCGTGAGACTTTCCGGGCCTATCTGGAGGATGATCTGCGGGAGACCGAAGGGATTGCCACGATTCTGCTGCCCACTTACGTAGCGCAGGCGGCGATCTTCCCGATGACTTTGCAAGAGATCCTCCTCCGAGGGACTGGTTCGCGGGTGGAGATGGTGTTTCTCGAGGAGTATTTCCGAGCCGAGAGGGCCCTGCCCGAGCCCCAACAGTCCAAGAGCTTTGAAGGAGCCGTATCGAAGAGTTTCGAGACGGGAGTCTTCCACAAGGTCCTTCATTTCGACGTGGCTTCGCTCTATCCGAGTCTTCTCCTCCACATCGGTCGCAATCCGAAAAATGACGATCTGGGTGTTTTGATTCCCGCTTTGGAGCGACTTCGGGCCGAGCGATTGGAATATAAGAAACGTTCGCTTGAGGAGTCGGATCCTGCGCTCCGCCGTGAGTTTTCCGCCCGGCAAAACAGTTTTAAAATTCTAATCAACTCATTCTACGGCTACTTGGGATTCGGCGGGGCCCGCTTCGGAGACAGTGAGCTGGCGGCTGAGGTGACCAAGGGAGGACGGGAGATTTTGGAGCAGCTGATCGTGAATTTCCAATCCAAAGGTTGCCGGGTCCTCGAAGCCGATACTGATGGTATTTACGTGGAGGCGCACGATTGGTTCGAGACACCGGAGCGTTTGTTGGCTGCCGTGAACGGGGATCTTCCCGATGGAGTGGACCTTGAGTTCGACGGCACTTACGAAGCGATGTTCTGCTATAAAGCGAAAAACTATGCGTTGCTCGACGGAGAGAGCGTGGTCGTGAAAGGCTCGGCACTGCGCTCACGAGGGACGGAGCCCTTTCTGCGCAAGTTGACGAATCACTTGATCGACTGGCTCCTCGGTGTCCGCGAGGAGGATCCCCTCGAGGAAGTCCGGGAACTCGGTTCCCGCTTGGAGGAACATTCGATCCCGGTCGAGGAGCTGGCAAAGGGCGAATATTTGAGCCAATCCCCGACGTCCTACGAGAAAGCGGTGGCGGAGAAGGGGAAATCGCGGCGGGCCTCTCTCGAAGTCGCTCTCCGAATGGATCCGATGCCGAAAATGGGGGAGCGCGTGAATTACTATGTGGGGATGGCTGACAAGAAAAGCACTCCAGAATGGCAAAAAGCCCGCAGTCTTGAGGAATATGATCCGATTACGGCTCCCTACGATCCCGGATATTACCAGTCACGAATCAAAAGCTGGATGAAGCGTTACGGTGAGTTTCTAAGCGAATCCGAGCAAGTGTAGCGTTTTGTTGGATCTATAACCATCTGATTACGAGTGCATTGATGAAGTTTTTTTTTCCTGAATTCTCCATTTGCAGCCATTATAACATCTCCGTTCTAAAATAGTTGACGTGGTGCGTGGCTTGGTTCGGATGGGGAGTTGGGACTTCGGGGAGATTTATAATCTAAATGACTCCCACACTCGACTTGCGGGCTCGTCTCTGTATAGCTGGTTGCTTCTAGGCGTGGGGGTTTCCGAACGCCGTAGACTTTTCACAAATCACTCTCTATGAAACAAAAACTCCTCCTTTCGTTGTCACTTCTTCTCGCGTCTACTCCTGCATTTGCGGACGACACCGGCAGTCTCGGGCAGTTGGCCCTTCGCCGGATTCAGTATGAGATCGGGGACAAGCAGTTTGAGAGCACGATTGTGTGGGACCAGGATGAGGGCGATGACCGGCCGGCGATTTTGATGGTTCCCAACTGGATGGGGCCGACTCGGGCTTCGTTGGAAAAAGCGATGCGGGTCGCGGGAGATGATTATGTGGTGATGATGGTCGATCTTTACGGAGTAGACGTACGCCCACAGAACATGGAAGAAGCGTCTGAAGCAGCTGGGGTTTTACGAGGCGACCGCAAAATGATGCGGGAGCGGATGAAGAAGGCGTTGAAAGTTTTTCTGAGTGAAAAGGGCCTGCCTTTGAAGGACGGGCAGGTTGCTGCGATCGGATTTTGTTTCGGGGGCGGGGCTGTGCTCGAGTTTGCTCGGACAGGGGCGGATCTTGATGCGGTGGTTTCTTTCCATGGAGACCTCAGCTCCCCGACTTTGGCTGAGGATAGCGAGGAGATCGAAGGCAGTGTCCTGGTTCTCCACGGCGCAGATGATCCGTTTGTTCCCCAGGCCGATGTTGAGGAATGGATGTCGGTCATGAAGAAGACGAAGGTGGATTGGCAGTTGGTTCAGTTTTCCGGAACGGTCCACTCCTTTACGGATCCCGGTGCTTCCATGGACGGCAAGGCTGAGTTTAATCCACTCTCCTCGGAACGGGCCTTCGAATACATGGAGCTGCTTTTCGACGAGAAATTTGAGGACTAGTCCACGAATTTCGGCAGCGCTGGGAGCGGGTCGCTAATTCTTTTAGGAAGACTCCGGGGGCTGGATCGCTTGGAGTCGGTCCCATTCGTCAAGAAAGCGTTTGAGGGTGGGCTTTCCGTTTTCGATCAGCGAGACGATTAAGTCGCGGACCGCTTTCTGCTCGGCCTCGTATTCCTCGGCGTTGAGGAATCCCCCGAAGTGAGCGAACCGGGCCCAGACCAGATGGGTCGTGAGCGCGTCGCACTCATTGTAGGCGAGGATCTCGTCCAGACGGCCCTCGAGCCATAGTTCGGCTACGCCGCCGCCACTGGTGTCGATCTTTCCGGGGATGCCGGAGAGTCGGGCCACTTCGTTGAGCGAGGGCATCTGGTTGTAGCGGCCGAGGACCGGGGCCAGGTCGATACTGTGGTCTCCGTGTCCACTGAAGTAATCGACACCCTCCCAAGGTTTTTCCGGGCGTCGGGCGAATCCGGGACAAGAGAGTCCGTTGACGATCGCCCGCTGAACTAGAATGGGAACATCAGCTTGCGCGGAATTGTAACCAACGAGCTGGGGCTTTTTACTCCCGACCGCTTCGAAAAATCCCTGCAGAATCGCTCTCTCTTGGTCCATCCAAGGAGTGTCGAGCTTGAGAGGAAGGGAGATCAGGCGGAGGTGGGGGATCTTGGAGTCTGGTTTCTTCTCGCGAAGAACTCCGACCAAGGTCACTACCCGGCAGAGAATGGTCTTCAGATAGGGCTGCGGTTTTTCCTCCGTTGCGCCGCCGTGTTGCCAGAGCCGTATCATTGCCTGCTCCCGTTCGGCCGGGGTTTCAATGGGACAGTCGAAGAGGCGTGCTGCGGCGAGCGGGTCAGGGACCCACTCGACATCAAATGAAAATACCAGCGGATTTACGGTCTTAAACATCGGCACTCTTAACGTTGGAGGGATTGCTTTAGGTTGGCGATAGGAAAGGGGCGAGGATCGATGTCTCCCGGAAAGGTTCGACTGAAACCTGTTTATTCCCGCTATAAGGTCTCCTTGACGGCGTCGCAATTCTATCAATCATAGCAGGTGTTCAATTATGTCAGATACCCCCGCAGATACTCACCCTCGTCTAGTTGGTTTTCCGCAAAAGGTGCAGGACGACTACAAGCGATACATGGAGACGAAAGACTCGGGAGATTTGAGTACATTCGTTTTGTCTGCCTTAGGATTTCTCAGTGAGGACAGCGACGGAGTGGAGGCTCTCTCGTCTGCTCCGGATGACACCAAGTTGATCGAGCAGTCCGTGATCGACTCTCTTGCGGTCGCGGAATTGATGTTTCTTCTCGAAGACCTTTTCGAATTCTCCATCGACGATGAAAAAATGCGCGAGATGGAGACGGTCGGCGATTTGAAGGCGATCGCCGACGATTTGAACAACCAGAAAGGAACTCCCTCGGAATGAACCACCGTCCGGTTTTTATTACCGGATTGGGAATTGTTTCGTCGATTGGAGGCACCGCCCGTGAGGTGGTGGAGTCTCTCGAATCGAACCATCATGGGTTTGCGAACGTAGAGTTCGACGGGATTGAGAATTGCCCAGTTTCGGTGGTGGGGACTGTCGATGGATATTCGTTTCCCAGTGCCAATTATCTGGCTTGGAAAACTCCCGACTCCTGCAAAGCCCCTCGGTCTCTCGCCCGCGGGTTACCTCCGCACGGAATGTTCGTTTTCTCGGCGATTCAAGAGGCTCTGCAGGATGCTGGGCTGGAAAAGGAAGAGCTCGGGGACGGACGGACCGGGCTGTGCGCTTCGAGTGCGGGCTCTCCCTTTCTCATTCGAGAAGGAATGTCGGAAATTGGGAGGCATGGCGGAGTTCGGGGAAACCCCATGGGGGTTGTGAGCACCGTGTCGGGGACTCTCAATTTTAATTTCGGCAACTATCTGGGGATTCGCGGGGCAAATTGTGGATTCGTTTCTGCCTGTTCATCCTCCGCACACGGGATTGGTTATGCGCTCGATGAGATTCGGTTGGGACGACAGGACCGGATGATCGTCATTGCGGGAGAAGACCTGCAGAAAGAAACTTTGCTGCCCTTTTGGGCGATGCGCGCGTTGAGTCCGGAGTCCGATCCGTCCAAAGCCAGTTGTCCTTTTGACAAGAGCGCTTCGGGATTTGTCGGGAGCGGTGGAGGCGTGTGCCTCATTCTTGAATCGAGTGAGCTCATGGAACAGCGGTCGGCGAAGCCGTACACGCAGGTGCTCGGCTGGGGGCAGACCTCGGATGCGTTCAGCACGATGGCGCCGCATCCGGAAGGCGAAGGTTTGGTGCGCTCGATGAGGATCGCTTTGGAGGACGCTGGCAGTTCGTTGGATGGCGTTGATTACATCTCAAGTCACGCGACATCTACCCGGAATGGGGACCTCGCCGAAGCAAAGGCCTTGCTTTCGATCCTCGCCGAACAAAATTTCGCAGAGCAATCGATCCCGATTGCCGCGACAAAGTCGCTTACGGGACACACTCTCTCAATGTCAGGCGCCCTTCAGGCGGCGATCGCCTGCCTGAGTATTCGAGAGGGAATCATCCCAGGGAATCCGGGTTTGCACGATCCGATTGAGGGAGCGAAATCCCTGGATCTGGTAGATTCTCCGAGACGGACCGCGGTACGGAAAGTGCTTTCGAATAGTAGCGGTTTCGGGGGGACTTGCGTGTCGTTGCTCTTCGGTGACGAATAGCGGCAGTTTGCTTAGGACTCCAAGCGCTGCTGCAGTTTCTGGCGGTCAACCTTCCCTCTGGAGGTTCGCGGAAACTGAGGAAGAAGGATAATCTTTCGAGGCAACTGAGGGGAGGGTAGGTCATTGGCGAGTTGCTGTCGTATATCCTTCGCGCTCAAATTTTCCGAGGTCTCCATCGCCGCCGCCAAGCGGTCCTTGCCGTCGAGGGAAATGGTCGTGATGTAGAAATCCGAAATGTGTGGATGAGCCCGGAGCTTACGGATGAGCTCATCGGTAATGATTCTTCTTCCACCAATTTTCAGGAGGCCGGGATGTCGCTCAGCCAATTGGATCTCTTGATTCGGGCCGAAGGTTCCTTTGTCCGAAAGCCGGAATCTCCCGACGCCTTTTTTGCGATGTCGATTCCCGTAGGTAAACACCGCGGGACTGCTGACCGAAAGGTGTCCGGATGCAGTGCGCTCCAGAGTGACTCCTGGGATGGGAGTTCCGATGAAACTCCCGTCGAGAGCAGCTTCTCCGGTCGCGTCGTAGGCGATGCCCCCCGTTTCGGAAGAGCCGTAGAAATTGTGGATTCTGCGGCCAAATTTCTGAAAGAAATCTCGGGCGATATGGGGATCCAGGCGGGCGCCGGCCGAAATGCAAAGACGGAGAGATGAGAGCTCGAGGGGATCGTGAGTTCGACTAAGGGCGCGGAAAAGGGGAGGCGTTCCGGGGAAAACCGTCGATTGAGTCTGCTCGATCTGGGTCGCGATGCCATGGGGAAGATAAGTGCTTCCTTGGGCAATAGGACAACCGGCAAGCATGAAGGGGAAGACGATGTTCCCGAGGGCGTAGGAATGACCCAGTGGGATCGTTGCAAAATTTCGATCCTCGCTGTGGATGCCCATGGCCTCCATCAGTTGTGAGCCATCGGCGCACATCTCCTGGGCCGTGAAGAAGAGGACTTTCGGGACTCCGGTGGTGCCGCTCGTGAGCTTGGCCAGTAGGAGGTTGGGAGTGCGAAAGCTTCGCGGATGCTCCAGTGAAACGATTTGTTCTGCCGATATCCGCAACGCGGCTCGCTCTGTGAGGGCAATTCGATCCTCGAGCTCAGGAGAGAGGGAGGAATCGAGGATTAGGGTGACGGCACCACATTTCCAAGTGGCGAGAAGAAGGGGGAGGAGAGAAGTCCCTTCACTGATCCGGATGAGCACCAGTCGATTCCGAAGATCGTGTGAGGCCAGACGCTCCTCCCACTCCGAAGCGAGTTCGGTGACCTCCTGAAAGGAAATCCAACTTTCCCGGACTGGATTCCATATGGCAGAGGCCTGTGGCTGCCTCGCCGCGAGTTGGTGGAAGTGGGTGACTAGTTCCAGTGGGGTCATTCGGAATATAAGGCAAGAACCGTAAATTCAACAAAGAGGAGTTCCTCGTCTCCTCGCTCGATGCGCCCATTGAATCGGAAATACCCGATCGCGCTAGAGTCGGCTAGCTGTGCGGTGACGGAAAGTTTGTCGTTTTTTGGCAAATACTCATGTTCCGTTCGGAAAATGTTGGAGGAGACGAGGCGGCCGCCGATCAGTTTGCGGGAGTTGGGATCTTCCTTGGCTTGGGACGTGATCACCAGTGCGGCGGTCTGGGCGATGATCTCCATCCCAAAAGCAATGGGCATGCCTTGGGCTTCCATCCAAGGCGATCCGAGTTCCCCGAGGATAGTCGTCGCGGTGAGACTGCCCGGTTCTTTTCGGATCATCTCCTGCAAAAGGATTGCGGGAGGTGTGTGAGGCAAGAGTGAGGCTACTGAATCAGTCATGGAAGCGATGAGTTTGAGAATTTGTTAGGATCGGGAGGGGGACCGGTCGGATTCGATCCATAGGTGAACGAGCACCATCAAGGAGAGGACAGTGATGCCTACCGATTGCACGGCGGTGATATGGCTGAAGAGAAGGACGGTGAACCCGGCCGCGGTGGTGAAAAGGGAGAACCTTATGGAGATCGGGAAATGTCCTCTCGAGCGTCGGAACAGTCGATAGAAGACGAGGTAATCGAGACCGATGCAGGACCCGAGAAGCACTCCGGTGAGGTGGAAAAGGTTGAGAGAGTGAAACCAGGCGACGCCTCCCAGAGTGATGGCACCACAGGCCAAAAGAGGAAGGAGGGTCGCGAGACCATCCCGCCACCCCAGAAAGATCAAGAGTCCGGCTGCAATGGCCGTGATCCCAATGAGGAGGGCCTGGGTTAGATCCCGACGGAACCCTGCCATTTTTTTCGAGAAGCTGTTGCTCTGACTTGTGGAGAAGGTGAAAGGAGTCGGTGTCTGTCGAGGTTGCATGGAGCCAGCCCAATACTCTTCGCCATGGGACCCAAGAATGATCTGGAGAGGCCCGCGCAGTTGGCTGGCAATTGTCGCGAGGACTGCATTGGCTCTCTGCTCTTCTTTTCCGCCGGAGACCCGATCGAAGTAGGCTTTCAGCTCCTGAAAGAAAGGGGCGAGGAGGGTGGAATCGATTCCGCGATTTTCCAATTCGGTTTGAAAGGCTTGGATGAAGGCTTGTCCGCGGGGCGCAAATTTTTCGACCGCATCGAGGGTGCTTTCAGTGGGAAGGGCCTCGGCAAGTCCTCCGGGGGCTGCCTCCTGGAGTCGGGAGATTGCTTGAAGATAGCTCGAACCGACTGCGACGGTAGTGGAAGGGGCGGTGGCGGAATCCGATAGGAGAGTGCTCGCCTCGGCTTCGAGCTCGGGGAGCGGGATATTCATAATCCCCACTTCATCTTTCCAGGAAACGCTGAGAAGACCACCCAGAGCGACGAGGGTAAGAAGACTGAAAGCGATCTTCGTGGATAAGCGGGGGAGGCGGAGGGGCTGATGAAAAATGCGTTGGAAGCGCACTCCCGGATGCTTGCGGAAGAAAGGGGGGTAGAGGAATGCGCATATCAGTGCGATCGAAAGCCCGAGAGTGACGATTAATCCCGTATCGCGAATGACCGGATTGTCGGTAAAAATTATCATGGCGAAGCCAATGACCGAACTGACCCCGGCGAGGAGAAGAGAACGAACGAGAATTCGCTGGTTTCCCTCGGTAGCATGGAGCAGGAGGTGGATCCCGTAGTCTACGGAGATTCCAGTCAGGACACTTGCGAACACCAGAGAAACGATGTGGAGTTCCCCCTCCAAAAGAGAAAATACTGCGACCGAGCCGCTCATCGCAAAAAGGACGGGGACGGCAACATGAGCCAAGCTGATCGGCCGTCTGAGGAAAATGATGACAATCGCACCGACAGCCAAAAGGGAGATCAGGTTGAGCCGGGTGACCTCGGATTTGATCTCGGCTCGGCTGGCTTCGGCAAATCGAATCGCCCCGATCCAGGGATTCCCAGAGGCGCTCTCCGAGAGCAGAGGAAGCATCGACTCCTGGACATCGGGCCGGAACGTGTTGCCCTCTAGTTCTGCCCACCAAATCGAGGGGGTTGCGCTCGACGAGAGCGTGGAGCTTGCTGATTCCATTACCGATGGGAGGAGTAGGAGCGGATCCTTTAGGGCATAGTCCTCCATTCCCAAGGATTCGGGGGATTGCAGAAATACGTCAAAATCGGCGGCGGCCTGAGCCCCAAGATCCTCCGGCTCCTTCGGACTTTCGAGTGAGGCACTGTGTACCTTGAGCCAGTGTGGAAAGAAGAGGACGAGACGATTCGAAAAAAGGATCTCTTCGATCTTGGAGGTGTCGCCAATCCCCATGCCCACGGCTCGGATGCCGGGTTGTTCAGCGAGCTGAGCCATTTTCTCCGAGGGGTCCTCTCCATCCACCGAATAAAATACGAGCCGTGATTGATCGAGAATCAGTTGCTCGCGGATGGAATCGACTGGGCTCTCTTGGGTTTCTCCGAGGAAGCCCGCGCTAACATCGAGACTCAGAAAATCGCTCCACGAGATCGTGAGGAGGCGGGCGAGGATCAGAACGCCTAAAGCGGCCAGCGCAAGATATCGCCAGCGCACGTTCACCGGAAATAGGCCTTTTTCTCGTCGGGTGGGAATTCTTCGAGGAACTGATGATTGCTCAGTTCGAAAGTCACTTCTCTTTGAGGGCCCAGGTCGAAAACGATTTTGGTGATCTTCTTGCCAGTCCCATCCAAAGTGATGCGGTCCAAGCGCTCATCGGATAGGTCTTCTCTGGGTATGAGGTTCAGTCTCCAATCCTCTCCATCATCGTTTCGGATTCGGGATACCTCGAACTGTTCCTCGAGGGCTTCGGTGTCGAAGGAGAGGGCGGCGACAAGAGCTTGTTGGAAGGGGAGCATCTCCTCCCGCATCGGGATGGTCCGTTGCGAGTCCTCACTCGTGCGCCGGATGAGGCCTTGGTCGTCGATGATTTGGACTGTTGAAAAGAGGCCGCTATAGTCGAGGCTGAGGCCGAGATCTGAATCATAGCGGAGGGTGCCGGTGTGATAACCGGGGCGTTTGCGGAGAGGATGAGCACGTGTCTCGGTGAACGAGCAGCGAACGGCTTGGGTGTTCTGGATTTCGGTTTCGATCTGCTCCCAGAATGCATCTTCATCGGATGCTAGCAGTGCGGTCGCCATCCCTGTGCAAAGAAAGAGGAGGGTGGCCCAAATGGTCGAGGATCGTCGGAAGTTCATGAGTGTGGAGAAAGAGGCTTTCTACCGTTTGCGAAACAATAGTTTCCAGAGGTAGAAGAATACAAACTGAGAAAGGAGGCGTATGACGAGGAATGTCAGCTTCACATTGTCCCGCAGGTAGTGGAAATGTGAGACCCCGCCCTCGTCCTTGGAGAGATAGCGGCAGGGGACCGGATGCTGGATTGGACGAACTCCTTCCCAGTAGAGACGAACGGCGATTTCCGGATCGAAGTCGAATCCGCGAGCGAAGCGGGTTTTTCGGAGAACGGTGCAGAAGGACTGCAGTGGATAGACCCGCATGCCGAAAAGAGTATCCCCGAGGCCACCCCAGAGGGTCACGACATCCGTCCAGAAAATGCTCAGTTTACGGCCCCAGAGGCGGGCGAGAGGTGCGTCGGATCCGAATTGTGGAAGTCCCATGATCATTGCAGGTTCCTCCTCGGGGAGAAGCCGGATCATGGGGTCGATCTCGTCGGGCGGGTGCTGTCCATCGGCGTCGACGATGACCGCGTGGGTCGCGCCTTCTTTCAGTGCCGCCTCGGCCGCGACGAGAACCGCGGCCCCTTTTCCCCGGTTTTGGGGAAGAGTCAGGATCGAAAATCTTTCTGTCTCCGCAGCGAGGGGAGCGACGGATTCTCCACTGCCGTCGGTGCTTCCATCAATGACGAGGAGCAGGGGGATCTCGGTGTGCGCAAGGACTCCTTCCACGGTTTTCCGGAGAAGGGTTCCCCCGGTGTTATAGGAGGGGATGATGACGATCGGGCGATTCGCACTCATGAGTTCATCTGGAACCAAGCCTTGGCGGAGATCTCCTCACCGCGAGCCACTTCTACCAACAGGCCCCGTTGGGCAGGCCGGCATCGGATAATGACGGTGTCGCCCGGCTTGACCTCTCGCATAAACCGAGAGCGGAGAAGATTTCGCTGTGGTTGATGGACGCCGGCGGCTTCTGCTTGGCGGAACATCCAGTCGAGCATGAGCGCTCCGGGCGCGATCGGGTAGTCATCAAAGTGGCCAGCGAAAAGCTTGCCGTCCTCGGGAATATGGATGGTGGTTTCCTGGCTTCCGCGTTCGAAGACGAGGTGCAGAGGGTCGTGGCGTTGAGAAGTCGATTCAGACATCGGTGGAAATTCCTTCCCGGAGAAGTTGTGAGGTGGAGGCGTGAAGCTCTTGTGCGGTGACGAAGTCAGCCGGTGAGCGTTTGCCGAGATAGTGAATGGTGAAGATGGCGGGGAGAACGGGAGTCTGCCAGAAGGAGTGACTTTTGGTGAGGAGATTGGAGCTCGCCTCGATATAGCAGGCGTGAATATCGCGTCCGGAGTATTTGGATACGACCGAATAGAACCCGTAGAGCTTCTGCAGGGTTTTACGGGTCGAGCGGGTTCCTTCGGGGAAAACGAGGAACTGCCCGCCCTCCTTCAGTTGCTTGATGGCCTCACGGAGCCCTTGTGGGCCCTCTTTGTTGCTGAGGTAGCCGATGGAGAGTGCGGTGGGTCCGAACAGCATGGAGGAGCGCAGGGCGTCCTTGAAAATGCAGAATCCTCGGGGGAGGCGAGTTAGATAGGCGATGGCGTCAAATTTGCTCGGATGGTTGGATACAATGATGGCAGAAGACTCGTTCAGGTCCTTCGGCCAGTTGACGAAATGGACCCTGAGGATCCCCAGAAGCTTCAGGAGCCAGACGAAAAATCGGCTCAGTCTGTTGATCAGTTTCTGAGAGATAAGAGTTCCCTTCGATTTCCAAAAGAGCCTGAGGATGGGACCCGCAATATTGATGATGACGAGGCCACCCGCGAAGACGGACAATGCGATCCAGTAGGCCACGAACTGGTAGAGCCTATACATGGGCGTAGGCCCCTTCGTCCGGGTGGAAGTTGTGCCATATGAAAGGCTGTTCGCGAATGAGCTCCTCTGCGGCGAGAAGAACATCCTGGAAATGCTCTCGGCTCCGGGCGAGGTGCTGACTCTTGCTGTCCTCGGCGTTCGGATAAAATGGGGGAGCGCAGTAACTCAGGGAGCCCCCGCTCCCATCAGGAACACCGAAGGCGAAGAGCACGGGGCGTTCGAAGAGGCGGGAAAAATAGTAGATGGTGAACGGGAAGGTGGTTTCCTTTCCGAGAAATTGGAATTTTTCGACCTTGCGAGCCCCCTCAATGCGATCGCACTTGATTGCCAGTGAACCTCCTTCTTCGAGTGCTGATTTCACGGCGAAGGAAACGTTCTGGGGATCGTCGACCCAGATGAAGTCGAGAGATTGACCGAACTGCTTCGCTGCGAGCTCGGTGTCGGTAGAATTCTCGACGCGAATTCGAACCATGGATACGCGGATGCCAAAATTTCCCAAATGATACCCGAGGAGGTCGGAGTGACCGAGGTGGAAAGTGCCGAAGAGGACAGAGGGCTGCTTCCGCAATATGGATTCAAATTCCTCTCCATGCCCCTCGGCCCAGCGAATCTTGTGTGGGTATCCTTGGCCGGTGCGGAGGACTGCGATGAGTGTGTCGGCGAAATTGAGAAAATGGCGGTAGAC
Organism: Puniceicoccus vermicola; assembly: GCF_014230055.1. NCBI lineage: Bacteria > Pseudomonadati > Verrucomicrobiota > Opitutia > Puniceicoccales > Puniceicoccaceae > Puniceicoccus > Puniceicoccus vermicola. Next base: position 26,801 of record NZ_JACHVA010000045.1, read on the forward strand.
ATCCCGCAGGGTCGGGGGTCGGTCGAGGACCATCGCAAGATAGGCACGGGAGCCTTTCCGTTGATTTTCAAGCGTGGCGACGGCGATCCATGTGCCGATGAGTACGATCAGTCGGAAAATCGGATAGGGAAGCCACCGGCGGAAGAAGAGAATCAAGCGAAACCCACCGGCTGGACCGGGATTACGATCCTGGGTTGTCGTGCTTTTTACCGCCATTCGAGAGAAAGCCTGGCCTCGGATTGCTGGGAATGCCACGGGCGCCGCTCTTGCACGGCTCGGGTGAAAGAGCCGAGGTCCTCGCCGGGGAGGGCGATGGAGTCCTTCTCCCACTCGAGGCGGCCGATGGCGTTCTCTTCGGAACGGGAGAGTGAGAGGGCGGCGGCAAAGCTCACGGAGGAGGCGAGTCCAATCTCCAGCAGCCAGGTGCCGCTTTCTTCGGCAAAGATGACGAGACCTTCACCTCCAGCGATGTCGAGGCATTGAATTCCGGCAAGGGGGGCACTGGAATCGGCCAACGGGAAGAATCTTTCGATAGGGCACTGAGCCGCGATGAAGACCTGCTCGACTCCACTGGGATGGATCGACGCCTGAAATTTGAGAGGACTGGGCTCGGGGAAACCGTCGACGTATTGTTCCAGCGTCCTCAGCTCAGAATACTCGGTTTGATAAACGACGGTCCGGAAGGAGGACAGATCCATATCCTTGAGAGCGTAGTGGATCATCAGGGCATTGGCGGTCATACGCCGGCGGGCCGATCGGGAAACTCCCTCTTTGAGTTCAGCGAGGGTCTGCCCCTTTTCTCCGAGAAGGCAGGCTCCGGATTGGTGGATGAAGAGCTCTTCAGGCATGTTGGATCAGGCAGCCGGCGTGGGCGCCTCCGAAAGCGTTACTGAGGGAGAGGAATCCGTCGAAGGATTGGCTGGAAAACGATTGCCGGGCGATGGAATCGCTCATGGGAGTTTCGCCTGCGCCTACGGTCCCCGGTATGGTTCCGCTCTCCATCGCGCGCAGGGCAATGGCCAGTTCGACGAGGGCACAGGATCCGAGGGTGTGGCCGAGTGATCCCTTCCAGGAAATCAGCGGGCTATCGGGCATCCGCTGGGCAATCTGGGTCGCCTCCATTCGGCCAGCATCCAGAGTGCCGGTCCCGTGACCCTTGACCCAGAGCTTTTTCCCTTGGATCGCATCGGCAAGCCGGGAAAACAGTTCGATAAATCCGCTTCCATCCGGGGCATTGGCGGTCATGTGAAACATCTCGTTGTAGAGGGCCGGGTGAGAGAGGGTCCAGTCCCCGGAATCGCGACGGATGACAGCGGCCGCGGCGCCTTCACCCAGGCCGATCGACCCGATCTCGCGCTCGGTGAAGGGCTGAGGCAGGACGCCGTTGAGAATGCGAAGCGCGTGAAAGCCTCCGGTCACAAAGGCCGAAAGAAAATCGAAGCTGAGGACGAGGACCCGCTCAGCCTTTCCGGAAGCGATCCACTCGTGGGCCAGATTTAGCCCGAGCTGGGCCGAGACGCAGGCATGAGAGAGAATCTGCTGGTGGGGTCCCCAACCGTATCGATCACAGATCCATCGAATCGACCGTTGCGGCGTGCCGAAAGTTTCGTGACGTCGGTCTCCGGTCTTTCGCAGGGTGAGAACGTGGCCCACCCCAAAGTTACTGCTGCAAAAAATGACGGGGCAGCGGAGGGTTCCCCAAGGCGCGTCGGGAACCCGATCCAAGAGGCGGTCGAGAATCGGGCCCCAGGAAGTCGGGATGGTCGGCTCCAGGCTCCCGAAGAGTGAGAGAGGGACGAGGTCGCTTTCCCAGCGTTCACCGAGAACCGGGGAGGGGCGCAGGCTCACCGTGTCGGCGCAAAGTTTGGCCGCGTTCTCGGTGGAATCCCCGAGAGGAGTGACGCAATCGATCCATTCGATAAACGAGCGGGATCGGGTCTGCAATGGAGTGGTCCCGATCGAGGTCAACGCTTCCGGTGCTCCTCAATGTAGGCGGCGAGTGTTGAAATGGATTTCAGGGCTTTGCGGGACTCCTCGCTCGACTTGATCTTGATCCCGTACTCTTTTTCGAGCTCGAGGACCAGCTCCAGGGCATCGATGGAATCGAGGTCCAGACCGGAGCCGAAGAGGGGCTCATCGTCCGCGAGGTCCGATGGCTCGTAGTCCTCCAGATTGAGGGTCTCGATGGTTAGTTCTTTTAGATGCTGTCTCAGTTCGTCGCTCATGTATCTGTAAGGGGATGAATTATCGGTTTTCGCTCGTTTTTTGCAACTCATACCCTTGCTCGTTTTGCGGGGATTTGGGAGTCGGGGAAGAGCCTTTGGGGGAGCGTTTGAAGGCTTCCTTGATCTCGAGACCGAAGCTGCGGAGTGCGAGGTAGGCCAGACGCATTTTGAGAGTCCAGTTGAAGCCGTAGCTGTCAAACGGGCGATAGGTCTGGTGGTTTAGCTGCCCAAAGCGGCCGGAAGCCCGGCGCCGATTGGCGATTTTTACAAATCTTGCATTTCTGCGGGCCAGAAACCAAACCGCTCGCTTGGCCTTGGCATGGGAGAATGGCGGCCGATTCCAATTTTTGGAGCGAGCCTTCATCAAGGGCCTGACCACCCCGAGGTAATACATCCCCAAATCGGTGCGAAACGCGATGTCCATGATTTGGAGATCGCCGAGGTAGAAGTACTTGTCCTTGTAAATCGCCCGAAACCACCGTTCGTAGCTCGCAGAGAAGTTCTCGTTGTGGCGGTCGATCCGTTGATCGATGAACGATTCTTTCAAGCCCGCGAGAACGAGGCGCGAGGCGGCATTGGAGGTGAATGCGATCCAGTCCATCCCCGGGCTGTAAAAGGGATCGAGGAAGGCAGCGGCATCGCCGACGGTGACCCAACCATTTCCCGCATATTTTTCGCTGAAATAGGAAATCTTGCGGCGGAAGTGAAGATCTCCCTCACACATTTTCGCCTCGGCCATGAGCTCGTTCCCTCCCGGATGACGCTGGATCAGGTCGAGGAGTCGGTCCGCAAGGGAGACGCCTTTGGGGAAGGAGATGAGCCGCTCGTCATAGACCGCGCCGATGCTGGTTTCCCCATTAGAAAGGGGGATGAGCCAGATCCAGTAGCCGTCTCCCATCAGGTGATTGGTGCCGGTGTCCCGGAGCCCGTGCACCCGTGAGCCCCATTGGATGTTACCCGGCTTGCGTCCGAGCTCTTCCCAGTTGGGAATGCCCGTAAATCGCGCCCAGATGGAGGAAATGGGATGTTCGGTATTGGGGTGAATGAGGCCGAGCTTGCGCCCGATCAAGGTAGAACGTCCGCTGGCGTCGACGATCCAGCGAGCCCGCAGAGTGAGTGATTCCGCGCCGGGTAGTTCGCAGTGGACGACTTGGTCCCCGCCCTCGTTCAGTTCGATCTCGCGGACGGTGCAGGGGCGAAACAGGGTGGCTCCGGAATCCTGGCATTGCTGAAGAAGCTCTGCGTCGAGAATCGTGCGGTCCACCTGATAGGAAGGCATGCGGACATTGTAGTGGGGGCCCACCTCTCCGCAGTCGGCGAGACGTTGGGAGCGATGGTTCCCGAAATGAAAACGGAGCCCCTGCTTGATCAAATGCTTCCGGTTCAAATGGTCCGAAAGATTGAGGTGCTTCCCCAGAAAGTAAGCGCTGACCTCGACCGTTGATTCGCCGACGCGTCGACCGAAATCCGTCGACTTTTCGAGGATGCAGAGGCGGCACTTTGGCTTTCGCCGAAGAATCTGCAGGGCCGTGCTGCTCCCGGAGAGAGATCCGCCGATGACGACGACATCAAAATTCAAATCCTGGGGAGGAATCTCGGTCATTGGGGAGAAGGGGACAGGGGAGGTGTAGGCACGAAATGGTAGCGCTCATTGAGGCGATAGAGGCTGAGAATGATCCATAAGCGCCAACGGATTCGAAAAGGCGGGCGGACCTCACCGGCGACGACACTGTTGAAGGCGGGGACGATGCCGAAGGGATTTTTCGGATTCATGAGAATGGCGTATCCCGCGTCGCTATAGAATAAGTCGGTCAGCTTGCGCATCGTCTGCAAACCCTTCTGAAAGCGACGGGTGTAGGCCTTTTGCGCGGCGAGAGGGATGCCTTTCTCTTGAGGGCTATGATTCATGATCGAGTCCGCAGCCGCGATGCCGCTTTCGAGGGCAAAGGCGACTCCCGAGGAAAAGATCGGGTCGATGAAGCAGGCAGCATCGCCCGTGAGGAAATAATCGGCTCCGGCGAAGTTCTGGTAACTGTAGGAGTAGTCGCTCTCCATGTGCACCGGGCCGATCCGCGAGGCATTGGCGAGGCGCTCTTGGAGCCAAGGGGTCTCGGCGAGCGTTTGCTCAAAACGCTCCTCTGGCGATCCGCTTCCTTCTTTCCAGCTCTGCAGGCCGCTGACCCAGCCAATGGAAGTGCGGTCTCCCGCCATCGGAATCATCCAGATCCAACCATCGGCCAGGCGGGTGATCTCAATGTTGCCGGCGCGCTCGCCCGGACGTCGGGGAAATCCGCGAAAATGGGCAAAAACCGCGACGCGCTTGGGATACGGCAATGACTCGTCGGGAAGTTTTAAGTGTTTCCCGAGGATCCGGTTGCGGCCGCTGGCATCGATCAGGTAACGGGCCGTCTTCTGGGGGGATTGCCCATTTTTTTCGTAAGACACGGTCCATCCTCCGCCTTCATTGGATTGGACTTGATGGATCCGGGCGGGTTGTTCGATGGCCGCTCCGGCTCCGCGGGCCCTTTCGAGAAGCAGGTGGTCAAATTTTGCCCTCTCGACCTGAAAAGCGCTGGTCAGATCCTTCCGCATGCCGTCGGAGAACTGGTTGATCACCTCCTTGTCCCGGGTCGGAGTGGTGAACTCGGCTCCTCGTTTTTCCAGAAAACCGCCTGCCTGAATGTCTTCGAGGACTCCTAGTCGACAGAAGGAGCGGTTGGCCGAGGGCAAGAGAGATTCTCCAATATGGAAGCGAGGAAACGTTTCTTTCTCGATGACCGTGACCGGATAGCCCGCCTGCGCGAGAAGGATCGCAGCGCTGCTCCCGGCAGGGCCGCCACCGAGGATGATCGTCTCCGGTTTCATGGACTCCTATTTTCCAAAGAGCGGGTAGAGGGCGACCTCGATCTCTACTTTGAGTTCGGCTCGGCAGATATCGGCCTCGAGCCATAGGACTTCGTCTCGATCCCGAAGAAGATGGGCCCCGAGTAATTCTTCGACGACAGCGCGGTCGTGACGATCTCGGAGGTAGACGGTGAAATGCCGATGAAGTTGTTCGTCGACGAGACCGGGAACGACTTTCTCCCGTTCGGCCAAGATGCTTTGCAGGTTGCGAATGGTCTCTTCGGTCTGGCTGCGAATGTCGTCTCCTCCAACGCTCTCGTGTCCACGCACGGCGGCCGTTCCCGAGATGAGGCTGATGGGGACGCCCCGATGAATAATGGTTCCCCGCGAGAAACTGGGAGGCCTCGGGCCATAATCTTTCGGATAGCGGTAGGCGGGAACCTGCAGAGGGTTCTCGATATGGTCGACTTTATCGGGGCCGAAGAGAGCGAGGACGATGAAATCCTCTCCATGGCATCCGAGCCCGGAGGCCGACGGCATTAGTGCGACGGAGTCGTCTCCAGCGATCGCGTGAAAAGCCTTGCTGCGTCCCGAGCAAAAGGCGCGATAGTTTTCCATGCCTCCTCGCTCCTCATTGATTTTGGGAATGTAATTCCAGACACGATACAAGCGGTTGTCTTCAATGAAGGTGAGCAGATCCCGGTAGCGCTCTTCGACGATCGATTCGAGTGAATCTCCTATGGGCTGGATCCCGATTACCAGATGAATTCCCAGATGCGGTAGAAGGTAAACGTTCCAGCCTTGCTCGTCATCGGTTTTGACGGGGACGGCTTTTGAGGAAAAGGGAACCTGCCCTCCCAGAAACGGGAGGGGGAGAATGATCGAGGTCAGTTCGGGTTGCCGAAGAATTTCAGCGTGAGTCCCGTCGAAGAGAATTCGCAGCTGGTGTTCGGATGGCGTGTTCGGGGGCATGTTGTGTTCGGATCCGTGCAATCGGAGAAGAAAAAGCCAAATTGGCGTGAAAATGAAAAGAAGGCGATATTACGGACGAAAATTTGCCGTTTTTCCAGCGGATTTCAGCGCCAAAGAGACCTGAGGGAAGAGACGGAGCAAATGGGGAAGGAGCAAACCGAGGATTTTGCGAGTTCCGATCCGACTCGGAAGCATTGCTTTTGCTCTTTGACCGAGGTCGGGGGGGCTCTATCGTCGATGGATGTTAGAGGATTCTGGAGCGGAGTCGAACCGTTATGCGATGCTTATCCGAATCGTCATTTTTGGAGCGTTTTTCGGAGCTTCCCTGTTCCTCATTGCAAAGCATGGGCTGGATTGGGTCGAGCATCTGAGTCCCGGCTATTTTTTGATCGCGATGATCGTCCTGCCGACTGTTGGCGCTCCGATTTCTCTCTTTTACCTAGCGGCGGGGGGGCTCTTTCCTCCGCTTCCGGCAATCCTGATCGGCCTGATCGCCTTATTGGGCAACACCACTTTGGGGTATGGAATCGGTCGATGGGCCTTGGGGGAGATGACCCGCACCCAGTTGCTGAAGCGCTGGCCGAAGATTTTCTCGCCAAGCCGTCTCAACGGGATTCGGGCCGTTATCCTCATCCGCTCGGTTCCCGGAGTTCCCTTTTGGATCCAAAATGTGGGTCTAGGCGCCGCGAAGTTGCCATTTCTCCCCTATCTAGCCCTCTCCGTCACGATCCAGGGAACCTTTCTCACGGCCATGGTCCTGAGCGTGAGTGGCCTTTTGGAGCAGAATCATGCCTACCTGCTCTTGGGCTTGCTCGCATTGATCGGAGCCTTCGCCCTCAGTCGCTATTTCCTGAGCTGGGCCCGGCAACAAGAAAATCAGGAAGATCCGGCGAGCTGAAGATTTTTGCGAAGAACTCCGGGGATGTCGTTCACCAAGGACCGGCTGCTTCAGCTGCCGTCGCGTCTGAGCGGCTATTCTAGTAGGGGCGCAGCTTCAGCTGCCCCCATCGCGTTTTTTTTTCGGAACGGCCACCCGAGGAAGATCTTCCGCGACCGCAGGACCGCGCAGCTAAAGCTGAGCGACTACTTTTTCGGCGACTCACCCAAGGATCGTCTGCTTCAGCTGCCGCCGCGTCTGAGCGGGTATTTTAGTAGGGGAGCAGCTTCAGCTGCCCCCATCGCGTTTGTTCCGGACGGCCTCCGAGTAAGTCCTTCCGCGCCCGCAGGACCGCGCAGCTAAAGCTGAGCGGCTACTTTTTCGGCGACTCATCCAAGGATCGGCTGCTTCAGCTGCCGACACGTCTGATCGGCGCGTCCCCCCCAGCCGCCCTCAATGGTTCTCCTCCGCATCTTCCTTCTTCTCGGCGGCAAAGATGGTGATGTCGGCGGAGGTGAGGCCAGTGATCTGCTGAGCGCGTTTCAGGGCATCGCGGGTGGAGACGTTGGGGTTTCCTTCGCTGTAGCGGAAGAAGTTCTCTTCGCCGAGTTCGGCCATGAGGCCGGAGCGCTGGAAGATCTTGTCGATTTCTTCGTGAGCACCGCTGACGAGGAAAGCGCAGTTGTTTTTTCGCGCGAAACGAATGAGATCCATGATCGTCAGGGCGGCCGTTGCGTCGAGATGACGGGCGTTGCGAAGGCGCAGGATGATGGCCCGCTGATTGGCGTGGCTGACCATGCGCCGCATCTGCTCAAGGAACAGGTCGCTCGAGGCGAAGAAGAGGTCGCCTTCGACGTGGACAATGGCGATCTCCGGTCGCTTTTCCTCCAGACCTTCAGGGGTCAAGTTGCCGCGATCGTCGAAGGTAATCTCCTTCATATTGGGGCGGGCGGCCTTGCGGACGAAGAGGACAATCGAGGTGATGGCCCCTAAGGCGATGGCGGTGTCGAGTGGGAGGGCGAGGCCTCCCAGAAAAGTGGCGAGGAAGACGGCGAAATCACTCTTTGTGGTCCGGGCGATGACGCTGATCTCAGCGCGATTGATGAGGGTGAATCCGACGATGATGACGACCGTAGCCAGACTGGCTTTGGGGATGTAGCCGATCAATCCCCCTACGAGGAAGAGGATGATGACGAGAAGGGTTCCGCTGAGAATACTGGCGATAGGGGTGGCTGCCCCACTGCGGAAGTTGAGGGCCGATCGGGTCAGCGAGCCAGATACCGCCATTCCCGAGCCGAAGGCCGAGACCATATTGGCGACGCCAATACTCATCATCTGCTGGTTGACATCGACCCGGTCGCCAGCTTGGGCGGCCAGGGCTTTGGAGATGGAAGAGCTCTCAAGGAGAGAGAGAAAGGCCACGGCGAGAGCCGGTCCGACGAGCTGGTTGATCTCCGCCCAGTGTAGCGAGGGGATTGAAAGGGGCCAAGCGGCGGCGTTGATCGGCGAGAGCATTTCAAACTCGATGCCGAGCGGACGCATCAGAACGACGACCAGAGCGGTGAGAACCAAGCAGAGGGCAACGGTCGGGATGCCCCGGGCAAATTTTTTCAGGGGAAGGTAAATGGCCAGAGTAATGCCGGCGATGAGGGCCGATTCCCATTGGGTGCCTCCAATGCCCTTGAGAAGATTCCACAGGGACTCGGCGAAGGTTCCCGCCCGGGGGACGTGGAGGCCCAGTACGGTCTTGAGTTGATTGACGATGATCAGGAACGCTGCCGCGGTGATATACCCGACGATGACCGCTCGAGAGACAAATTGGGTGATCGCAGAGATGCGTAGGAGGGCTCCGCAGATCATAAAAAGGCTGACCATGATCAGCAGCAGGGGCATGGCCACCACCGCTTGTGCCTGCGAGTAGCCGAGGGTGAGGAACGTACTGAGGAGCATGACCGCAGTCGCGTTCGTCGGCCCCAGCATGATGAAGCGGGAGCTGGCGAGGAAAGGGCCGGTAATCGACGCCAAGGCGGAACAAAAAACCCCCATTTGGACGGGGAGTCCGGCGATGAGGGCGTAGGCCATGCCTTGGGGGAAATCGAGGAAAACCACGTTGATCGCCGATTTCCCGTCGGCCTTGGCTTTCGCCCAGCTGTAATTGCGAATCGTCTTGCCGAGGGGGAATGGATGAAGCCCGGTTGACCGAAGTAGTTGTCCCGTTCGTCTGATTATGTGCACCCGATTGATCCTTTAAGCCTTAGTCTCTTGGGGGAAATGAGGGATTGAGTTTGAGGACATCGCCGGGGTTGATTTGGAAGACTCCGATGTCCGAGGGAATTTCGTCGTTGAGCAATAGCTCGGCGGAAATGGATTCTTGAGTTTCGTTGGTCCAGACCCACTCGCCGATACCGGTCATTTCGAGACGGACGCCTTTTTCGAGGGAGAGACCCGGGCCTTCGCCACGGAGGTAGATCCCATTTTGGATTCCGACGAATGCGGAGGCGATGATCTTCGCCGGTTTTCCGGTGGCTTTGGGCTCTTCCTTTGGGGGTTCTTCAGTCTCCGTAATCGTGGCGGGAACTTCCACGGGGGCCTCCTCGGTTTCTTCCAAGGAAGGTTCTTCCGGTTCCGGGATTTCGTCTTCGGCGACTGCATCGGGCTCGCTTGGCTCGCCGGGAGGGTCCTCCTGGGGAGAAGCGGGTTCGGCCATCACTTCGTCAATCGGTTCTTCTTGGGTGGGAAATTCTTCTTGTTGGGAAACTTCTTCTGCCGGTTCCTCGCCCTCGGACTCCGGTTCGTCGGAGTGTTCGTCTTCCGGTCCTTGGATTTCGTCTTCGGCAATGGAATCGGGTTCGCTCGGCTCGCCGGGAGGGTCCTCCTGAGGAGACGCGGGTTCAGCCATCACTTCGTCAACCGGTTCTTCTTGGGTGGGAAACTCTTCTTGCAGGGAAACTTCTTCTTCCGGCACCTCGCTCTCGAGTTCCGGTTCGTCGGAGTGCTCATTTTCGACGATAATCTCTTCAGTCGCGGCCGGATCATCCTCGATCTCAACGGATTCGGCGGATGGATCAGGCTCTTCTTCTGCCACTGCTTCTTCGACTTCTTCCGGCTCGGGCGTCGTTTGAGAAGGGCTGGATTCTTGGGCACCGTAGATTTGGAAGCGTCGGAGTTCGTCCAGTTTGGTTTCCAATCGCTGGATCTCGCCCGAAAGATTGCTCAGGCCCGTATCGACATATTCCTGGGTGACGGCATGGGCGGAGAGAATGCGAAGATCGTCGTGAAGCCGCTCGATGTCGTTGTTGAGTGGGTTCAGGTCTTCCAGGCGTTTCAGAATTTCGCTGGGGCGGTCGTCCCTCATCGAGAGACTTTTCTCCATCGCCTCACCGAGCTTTTCTTCGACGAGATCGGGCAGGCGCTCCGAAACGACGCGCAGGGGATTGTCCTCAATCTTGCGTTCGCGGAGTTCTTCGACGATTTCATCGGCCTTCGCGATGGCCGCTTTCAGGTTCACGCTCGCCTGGGTCGACCGGGATCGGTTCAGGTTTAAGAGTGCGAATTGATCGAGAAGAAAGGGGAGAAGGGTGAGGACTCCACCGATGGCCAAGCAAAGAACGACGAGGAGGACCGTTGCGATCGACCAGGGATTCGGGCCGAAGAAGACCAGGGCGGCCGCCAATCCGGCGAGGAGAATGTTTCCCGCGATGAAGGGGGCTTTCGGCGTTTTTCGGTATCTTACAGGCGTCTCGCTCATTCAGTTGCTCAAAAGTTCCTTTCTGAAGAAAGTTGGGCTGCGTTGCAATCCGCAATACGGAGACGGTCACTGTTGCCACTTGATTTCGGTGTCTGACCTTTGACGATGCAGGTTCGTTGACTTTGTGCCGGAATCCCTGCGTGCTAGAATGTCTACGGTATATGGAGACGTTATCCTCGCATCATTTCGGTTCAAGGGACCGTAAGGGCCTCTTGGCCTTCCTACAATATTGCCAGCACCAGGCCCAATCGGATGGAAAGCCGCGGATCGGGAGTATTGCGCTGCAGGTGAGGGACCTCGACCCTCTGGCGGTTCTCCAATCGATCCGGGAGGTCGGAGAGCCTCATCTCTATTTGGAAAGAAGGGCGGTTTCCGTTTCGGGGGCAGAGTCTGTGGCCTTTCTGAATGCGACGGGGCCGGAACGTTTTCAGGCCGTGCGCGAGTTTACCGAGAGCTGGTCGTCGCGGATCATTGCGACCGGGGATCTCGATGGGTGGTTCTCGGGGCCGCTGTTTTTTCAGGCCTTTGCCTTTGCCGCGGGGAATGAGCCCTCCGCCACGGTTTTCCTCCCCAAGTGGCAAATTTGCCGGACTGAACGGGAGTGCATTGCCGTGGCGAATTTGTTGATCGAGCCGGAGACTGTCCTTGAGCCGGAAGCCGATCGGGTTCTTCGAGCCCATGGAGCCTTTTCCAATCCGTCAGGATTCGCCTCAGTGGAGGCCCCGCATCTCGGTTCGGTGAAGATTCGCCGGGAGGATCCGGAGCTCTATCGGGCTCGGGTCAGCGAAGCCCTGCACTCCATTGGCGAGGGTCGAGTTGCGAAGGTCGTCCTCTCCCGCTGGATGGAGCTCATCGCCGAGAAGGATTTTCGCCCCTTGGAGACCTTGAGGGGATTGCGTGAGGCTTATCCGGATTGTTTTGCCTTCTCCTACTCCCGGGGTGAGGGCGCGAGTTGGATCGGCGCCACGCCGGAGCGTCTGATTCAACTGAGTGGTGGGCGGTTTGAGACCGAAGCCTTGGCTGGCTCGGCTCCCCGGGGGCAGAGTCTCGCCGAGGATACGGTTCGGGGGCACGAACTCCTCTCCAGTGATAAGGATCTTCGAGAGCACGCCTATGTGGTCCAGACCATCCGCAAAGGTTTGGAGGAGCTGGGGCTCTCGCCGGAGGTTGGGCAGCATCCTCATCTCTTGCGGCTTTCCAACGTGCAGCACCTTCGCACACCCATCTCGGGAGTTCTTCAGCCGGAACGGGCGCTTCTGGATTTCACGGAGCGCCTCCATCCCACTCCCGCTGTCGGCGGAGTCCCGCGGAATGCGGCCGTGGAACTGATCCAAGAACTCGAACCCTTTAGTCGTGGCCTCTATACCGGATTCCTCGGCTGGCAAAAGCCGGGAGGCGAGGGGGAGGCAGTGGTCGCCCTCAGAACCGCGAGAATGGAAGGCAAAACCGCCCGACTTTATGCAGGAGGAGGAATTGTCGAAGGGTCGGATCCGGATCAAGAGTTGAAAGAGACCGAGTTCAAGCTCCTCGCGATGGCTCATGCACTCGGAGCAGATCTCTAGAGTGCGGTTTTGGGCGCGATTGGGCACTTTTATCTCAAGAAGATCATCATCAGGATTGGCTGAGAGGGGCGGGAATCCGGTCTCGAAGATGATTTGCTCCGCCTCCCACTATAACGATAACGATTGATGTCAAAAAGACATGCTAATAGTTTTTAAAATGTTAGTATTCGGGGCCTTCGGGGAATTCGTTGACTTGCTCCGTGACAAAAGCATCCTCTTATTTGAAGTGACTCATGACAACAGATAGAGCGGAAACCAGTAAGACTCCCTCTCGGTTGAAGGGCTATTGGTCATGGGATCTGGTCAATGACCATATCCGATGTTCTCCGACCTGTCTGAAGATTTTTGGCTACGGACCGGAGAGAGCGGTTCAGTCGATGGCTGAGGCTGAGAAATTGATCCATGAGGAGGATATTGATCGCTATCGGGAAAACCTCCGAGCTCACTTCGAAGAGGGGCGCCCTTACCAGATTCATATGCGGCTGCTCACGGGTTCCGGCAATTACATCAAGGCGATTTCGCAAGGGGAGGCTGTGCGCGACGCCGATGGCAAAGCGGTGGAGATGGCGGGAACTTTGTCCGCGTTTGACCCGACGGATCTTTGCGATGGAGATCCCAAGGTCGGGACCTTGGATTGCACGGAAATTATTACGGAAATCGGGGAGATCGCCCGAGTTGGCTGGTGGGAAAACGACTTTACCACCAATCGGGTATTTTGGTCTGAACAGGTGAAGAAGATTCATGGGGTTCCGATTGACTTTTCCCCGACGTATCTCGAAGCGACTGAGTTCATGATTGAAGAGGATCGGGCGCAATTCTTCGATCTCGTTTCGGACGCCAGGAAGAAACTTCAAAGCTATGATTTCGTCGCCCGAATTCAGACGAAGGACGGGAAGATTCGGTGGCTGCGTTCGATCGGGAAGCCGATTGTGGAGAAAGGCATCTGTGTCGGTATGCGGGGCGTCTGCCAGGACGTGACCAAGGAGAAGGTCGCGGAGCAGAAGGCCAAGGAAAAAGATGACCGCTTGAAACGCGCCTTATCCTTCGCCCAGACTGGAATTTTTGAGTGGAATCTCCGGACCGATGAAGTTCATTGGGATCGGGGTTGTTGCCTGATCAATGGGATCGATGCGGATGAGATGCGTCTCCCGATCCAGAAGATTCGATCGAAAGTCCACGAAGACGATCTTGAGCGATTCGAGGAGGCGATCGGCTCGCTGAAGAACGTAGGGGATCAGTTCACTATGGAGCATCGGATCATCGGAATCGATGGTGTGGTCCGATGGGTCTTTGTTCGGGCCGAAATCGTGGAGTCTCCCGGCGGAGTTTGGCGCTTAGTCGGGATGGCCATCGATATCACCGAGCGCCAAAAAGCGAAGGAGGATTTGGTTCAGGCCAAGGAAAGAGCCGATCGGGCGAATCGTGCGAAGTCGGAGTTCCTCGCGATGATGAATCACGAACTGCGTACGCCGCTGAGCACGATTATCGGCCCCTGCGAGCTCGCGCTGCAGATTGCTGAAGATCCGGAAATCCGAAGATTCCTGGAATTGTCGATGGAGTCGGGACGCCACCTTTTGGATTTGATCAACCGGGTCCTCGATCTGGCCCGCATCGAATCGAACGAACTGGAGCGGGAGGATCGCCGTGTTTCCATTCGCCCGTTCCTGAGAGATTTTCTAAAGCCACTGTCGAGCAGTGCCATGCGCAAAGGGATTTCGCTGGCGCTTGAGTTCAACTGTGAAGACGAAATCGTGATCGATCCAGTGGTGGTTCGCCAGGTCCTCTACAACCTTGTCGGCAATGCGATCAAGTATTGTGGCGGAGGCCGGGTGAGTGTTTCTGTCCGTTCGGATGAGGAGGAGCTTGTCCTTGCGGTTAAGGACCAGGGGCCGGGAATCAGCGAGGTCGAAAAAAAGAAGATTTTCCATCAGTTCCATCGTGTCCAGGATGGCGACGATGGCCGCGTCGAAGGCACTGGCCTCGGTCTGGCGATATGCCGCCGATTGGCGGATCTGGTCGGCGGGTCTCTGGAAGTGGAAAGCGTGGAGGGGCATGGGAGCACCTTCATCTTCCGAATGCCAGTTGGGAAACTCTCCAAAGAAAGCGAGTCGCAGCCCCCGCGGAAATTCGTTCCCTACAGTCCGTCGCCGGGTGCCTATGATAAGAATGCCCGGATCTTGGTGGTGGAAGACAACGAGCCCAATCGTGCATTCATTGAGGCCGTGGTGCGTTCCATCGGTCTTCCCTTCGATTCTTGCGAGAGCGGGGAAGAGGCCGTCGAGAAGTTCTGCCCGGGCGTTCACCGAGTTGTCCTCATGGATATTTATCTCCCCGGTTACAATGGCGATGAGGCGGCCAGAAAAATTCGCGAAAAGGCGGACGGAGAAAAAGTCTACATCATTGCGCAGACCGCTGGTGTCGCAAACAAGGATCGGGATCGCCCGCTCTTCGAGGGAATGGACGACTTCGTGCCAAAGCCGATTGGGCTTTCGACCTTCACGGAAGCCATCAAGCGAGGCCTCCGCGGCTCCCGCTCCTGAGAAGGCTGTCGGTCGCGGCCAGTTGGAGAGAAAACGTGGCCTGAACGATTAGGCTGATTGGCCGTCTTTGAATCCGTCAGCGTAGGCCGTAAAGACCATCTGAATGCGGTCGCGGATCTCCCGGAATGCAGCGAGAATCTCCTCTTCGCTCCCTGTGGCCTCTGCCGGGTCGGGAAAAGACCAGTGGTGACGGGTGACCTTGCCGGGAAAGACGGGGCAGGCCTCGGCGGCATTGTCGCACACCGTAATGACGATGTTGATACCGGTATCGAGAAACTCTTCGAGATGCTTGGAGGTGTGCCCGGAGATATCGATTCCGATTTCCTTCATGGCAGCGATGGCCTTCGGGTGTACGTATCCAGAGGGATTGGCGCCCGCGCTGTAGACTTCCATGGAGTCTCCCGCCGCTTCGCGGAGAAAGCCTTCGGCCATATGACTGCGGCAGGAGTTGCCGGTGCAAAGAATAAGAATCTTCGAGGGAATCATGTCTTTCAGAGTTCGGTATATTTGTCCGATCTCCCGCGCGCCTTGTCCACCGGATATTTGGCAGCGTTGTGTGACATTTTCTTTTCAATCGTCTCCGCCAGATCGGTGTCGGTCATATTGGCGAACTCGATGGCATAGATGACGATGTCGGCGAGCTCCTCGCGGATCTTGGCAATCTTCTCAGGGTCGTTGGCGATCTTCCGGGAATCCGCCGATTCCATCCAGAGAAAGTGCTCAAGCAACTCCCCCGATTCGGCCGCGATCGCCATGGAAAGGTTCTTGGGCGAATGAAATTGTTCCCAGTCGCGCTCCCGGGCGAAGGCCAGAACACGTTCTTTAATTTCGAGGAGGCGAGTTTCGTTATCTTTCATGGCGCGCCCCGAATTCCATAGGGATTCGATGAGGATGGCAAGAGGGAGTCGAAACCGCATACCGGGCCGAAGGACCGGCTTCCAGTAGGGGCGCAGCTTCAGCTGCCCCCATTGCGTCTGTTCCGGGCGGCACCTCGGGGAAAACCTTCCGAAACCGCAAGACCGCGCAGCTGAAGCTGAGCGGCTACTTTTTTCAGCGACTCACTCAAGGACCGGCTGTTTCAACTGCCGCCTCGTCTGAGCGGGGATCCTAGTAGGGGCGCAGCTTCAGCTGCCCCCATCGCGTCTGTTCCGGACGGCACCTCGAAAGACCTTCCGCAACCACAGGACCGCGCAGCTAAAGCTGAGCGGCTACTTTTTTCGGCGACTCAGCCAAGGACCGGCTGCTTCAGCTGCCGCCTCGTCTGAGCGGGTATTTCAGTAGGGGAGCAGCTTCAGCTGCCCCGATTGCGTCTGTTCCGGACGGCACCTCAGAAAGACCTTCCGCAACCACAGGACCGCGCAGCTAAAGCTGAGCGGCTACTTTTTTCGGCGACTCAGCCAAGGACCGGCTGTTTCAACTGCCGCCTCGTCTGAGCGGGTATTTCAGTAGGGGAGTAGCTTCAGCTGCCCCGATTGCGTCTGTTCCGGACGGCACCTCAGAAAAACCTTCCGCAACCACAGGACCGCGCAGCTAAAGCTGAGCGGCTACTTTTTTCGACGACTCACCCCAAGGACCGGCTGTTTATGCTGCCGCCGCGTTTTAGTGGGGATCCTAGTAGGGGCGCAGTTTCAGCTGCCCCCATTGCGTCCGTTCCGGGCGGCACCTCGGGAAAAACCTTCCGCAACCGCAAGACCGCGCAGCTAAAGCTGAGCGGCTACTTTTTTGGCTAATCACCCAAGGACCGGCTGCTTAAGCTGCCGCCGCGTTTGAGTCGGGATCCTAGTAGGGGCGCAGCTTCAGCTGCCCCTATTGCGTCCGTTCCGGGCGGCACCTCGGGAAAGACCTTCCGCAACCGCAAGACCGCGCAGCTGAAGCTGAGCGGCTACTTTTTTCGACGACTCAGCCAAGGACCGGCGGTTTATGCTGCCGCATCTTCTGAGCGGGTATTTCAGTAGGGGCGCAGCTTCAGCTGCCCCCATCGCGTTTGTTCCGGACGGCACCTCGGGAAAGACCTTCCGCAACCGCAGGACCGCGCAGCTAAAGCTGAGCGGCTACTTTTTTCGGCGACTTATCCAAGGACCGGCTGTTTCAACTGCCGCCTCGTCTGAGCGGGTATTTCAGTAGGGCCGTAGCTTCAGCTGCCCCCATCGCGTCTGTTCCGGACGGCACCTCAGAAAAACCTTCCGCAACCGCAAGACCGCGCAGCTAAAGCTGAGCGGGGATCCAAGTAGGGCCGTAGCTTCAGCTGCCCCCATCGCGTCTGTTCCGGACGGCACCTCAGAAAAACCTTCCGCAACCGCAAGACCGCGCAGCTGAAGCTGAGCGGCTACTTTTTCCGACTACTCACCAAGGACCGGCTGCTTCAGCTGCCGACTCGTCTGATCGGCGCGTCCCCATCTCCCCAGAGCCCAACCGGCCGTCTTCCGCCCTTACTCCTCGTCTTCTTCGGGGATGACGGCTTCCGGCGTTTCCTGAACGATGCGTTCGCTCTCTTCCTGAACCACCGAATCGACCCCGACGCGGCGGGTTTCGGGGAAGGCTTGGAGGCCGCCGAGAGAGTCCTTTTGCCGCTCGAAGATCATTTCGCTGCGGGCGTAGCTGACGATGAGGCGGGCGATGCACTCGAGGGAGTGGAGGTTCGTCCGTTCGTAGCCGTGGGAGGCATCGACGCCAAAGGTGATCAGGGCCGTGCGGATGTCGTTGCCGGCGTCGAGGGCCGAGGCGCTGTCGCAGCGGTAGTAGCGGAAAATGTCGCGTTGGTGCGGGATCTTTCCGTTTTGGCAAAGATGGAGGAGGTGGTGCGTGAGATGGTAGTCGAACGGGCCGGTCGAATCACCGACGGCGACGGTGACGCCGAATTCGCTGGAGTTCTGCCCCGGTCCGCAGGTGCCGTTGTCGATCGAAACCATTTCGGCGACATCGCCGTGAAGCACTGCCGAGGCTCCGGAACCAACTTCTTCCGAGATCGTAAAGAGGATGTGTAGGTCGACGGGCAGCTCGATGTCATTCTGCTTCAGGTAGCGAACCGCGGCGAGCAGGGCGGCCACCCCGGCTTTGTCGTCGAGGTGACGGGCGTTGATGTAGCCGTTTGGCATGCACTCGGCCATGGAGTCGACTCCGACGAAATCACCGACGTTGATTCCCATTTTGCGAAGATCCTCGATACCCTCGATGTGGGCGTCGACGCGGATCTCGAGATTGTCCCAAGAGCAGGGCTGGGTATCGACCTCGGTGTTAAAAATGTGGCCCGAAGCTTTGAGCGGGAGAACCGTGCCGCGGATGATCGTATTGTCGGTGAAGATGGAGACGCGGGCGCCTTCCGCAAAACGGGCGGACCAAGTGCCCACGGGTACGATCCGCAGTCTCCCGTTTTCCTTCAATCCGGCGACCATGGCTCCCAAGGTGTCGAGGTGGGCGATGATGGCCCGGTCCGGGCTGCCTTTCTTTCCCGGTAGGGTGGAGCGGATGGCTCCGCGACGGGTCAATTCGAAGTCGATGCCGAGATCGGTCAGCTCCGAGCAAACTTCACGCACGATCGGATCGGTGTATCCGGTCGGGCTGTGGATGCGAAGGAGATGAAGGAGCATCTCCTTCAGGTAGTCTTGGTCGATATCAACGGAAGAATCCATGAATTACCGGTTTTCGGTGGGTTTGATGGAATGTGGAAAGAGGAAGTCGATCAACTTTTGCGCGGTCGGCTGGGGCTCGTGGTTGGCGAGGCCGGGCCGTTCGTTCGCTTCGATGATCACGTAGTCCTCAGATTGCTCGTCGGGGACAATGAAGTCCAGCCCAACGACGGGAATCGAAAGGGCGGCCGCGGCTCGGGTGGCCGCTTCGCCCAAGACCGGGTTCAGGGTGTCGGTGACGTCATGAATGGTTCCGCCAGTGTGGAGGTTGGCCGCCTTGCGGACGGTCACGATCTGTCCTTTCTCGAGGACGGATTGAAAGGTGAGGCCCGACTCCCGCAGGCAACGTTCGGTCTCCTCATCCTTGGGAATTTTGCTCTCGCCTCCGGTCGCTGCCGAGCGGCGGCGGGAGAGGCGGTCGATGAGGTCCTCGGCGGAGTGTTTGCCGGTGCCCATGATTTCGGCGGGTCGCCGGATGGCTGCGGCTACGACTTCTCCGTTAATCACGATGATGCGAAGATCCTGCCCGACGGCGTAGGACTCGAGGATGACGTTGTCGCAGAACTTGCGCGCTTCTTGGATGGCGGCCTCCATGTCGGCATCGTCGGTGATGTCGACGGCGACGCCGAATCCTTGCTCGCCGCTCGCGGGTTTGACCACGATCCGCTTGTGCTCGGCGAGAAACTCCGAGTTCTGGGCGGACTCGCCCGCCGATTGCTGGGCCGGAACTTTCAGTCCCTTGCGGTCGAGAAGTTCGCGGGTCAGCGATTTGTCATCGCACCGCATGACCGCCACGGCTGAGGTCATCTCGGTCAGCGATTCGCGGCAGGTCACCGAGCGTCCGCCGAGGCTCAGAGTGAAAAATCCGCGCGTCGGATCCGGATCGCTCATGCGAATCCCGCGCCGAAGAGCTTCGTTGATGATGATCTCCGCATAGGGATTGAACTTGGGGTCGGGTGGATCCCCGACAAACAGTCGCTCGTTGATCGAGTTGCGGCATTTGACGGCAAAGACAGCCACCTTGTGGAAACCGATCTTGTTGTAGAGGCCGATCGCGCCCTCGTTGTCGTGCATGACCGAGAGGTCGAGCTCGGAACGTCCTCGCTCCAGCATGGTCTCGATGGTTGCGCGAAGGAGGGCTTCGCCGACGCCGGGGAGGTCTCCCTGTTTGTCGACAGCCAAGGCCCAGAGGCTCGAACCGTTCTGGATGTCGTCAAAATTCTCAGCGTGATCGACACCGAGAACGACGCCGAGGATGTGGCCATCCTCTAAACGGCGGGCGACCAAGTATTGAAACCGTGGATTGTGGCGTTCGTGCCAGACAAAATCCTCATCGACCGGCACCATCTTGTGGGAGATGTAGATTCGGTTGATCTCGCGGATCTCCTTCTTCGACTGAATGGGCGTCACCTCGAAACCGGCGAATTCGCGATCCGAGCGTTGATAGTCGGCGAATCGGAGGCGGAAGGTGATCGATGGATCGAGGAAAAGCTCCTGCGGTGCCTGGTTCAGGACGAGGTGCGGATCGTTTAGGTAGAAGGCAATGTCTCGCTGCCCCTCTCTCTCCTCAAGGACGGTGCGGGCCACCTCCTCCGGCGAGGGGAAGGTGTGCGCAAATATTAGTCGCCCCCAACCGCATTGGAGGGTGACGCCTTCGAAGGTTGATTCTTCGGGCATGGGATTTGGGTTCGGTTATCGAATTCCGTGAGTCTGGAGCCACATCTCCAGGAGAGCCAGTTGGTAGAGTTTCGAACCGCCGAGGGAGGTGATGTGGTCTTCGGGAGCTTTGAGGAGTTTCTCCACATAGTTCGAGTTGAAGAGGCCACGCTCGCGCGCGGTGTCGTTGATCAACGCATCGCGGGTCATTTCGAGGAATTCCCCCTTCAGGTATTTGAGGGCGGGTACCGGGAAATAGCCTTTCGGGCGATCGATCACGCCGGCCGGGATTACTTTGCGAGCGGCTTCTTTGAGGGCATACTTGCCGTCGCCGGGGACCTTCATCTCTGCCGGCATCTTCGCGGCAAATTCGACCACCTCGTGGTCGAGGAAGGGCACGCGGGCTTCGAGGCTGGCGGCCATCGTGTTGTTGTCGACCCGCTTCACCGGATCGTCAACGAGCATGATGTTCGAATCGATCCGCAGGGCTTGGTCCACAGGACGGGTAGCGCCCGGGGAGTCGAAGTGGTTCTGCACGAAGTTCAGCGGGTTGTCCTCGGCGCAGCGGTAGCGGTCGGTGACCACTTGGCTGTATTCGGCGTAGTCCCGGTCGAAGAAGACCGAAGCGTAGTCGGCGACGCCGTTGGTGCTCTCCATCATCTTCTTGTACCAGAAGTATCCGGCGAAAACTTCGTCAGCGCCTTGCCCGCTCTGGACGACTTTCACAAATTTGCTGACTTCCTTCGAGAGGAGGTAGAATCCGACATTGTCGTGGCTGACCATCGGCTCGCTCATCTGGCGGATGCAGTCGCGCAGGGCCGGAATGGTTTTCGAGGAGTCGATGAAAAGCTTGTGGTGGCTCGTCTTAAAGCGGTCGACGATGATGTCCGAATATTTGAACTCGTCCCCTTCTTCATCGTTCACCGATTCGAAGCCGATCGAGAACGTCTCCACAGCCGAGGGATCGTGCTCGCAGAGAAGGCCGACGATGAGGCTACTGTCGAGTCCGCCCGAGAGGAGGACCCCCACCGGGACGTCGGCCACGAGGCGACGCTTGACCGCGGTGCGCATGACTTCGAGCGTCTCGTCGATCCAGTCCTCCTTGGAATAGTCCTTGCGGCTGTCGTCGGTGCCGTAATTGACCGCCCAATACTGCTTGGTGGTCATCTTGCCGTCGGGCTCGACGAACGCGATAGTGGCCGGCGGCAGTTTGTGGATGCCGTTGACGATCGTGTGCGGGGCCGGGACGACCGAGTGATAGGTCAGATAATATTGAAGAGCGACCGGATCAATGGAGGTGTCGATTCCACCCGCCGCAATGATTCCAGGGAGGCTGGAGGAAAAGCGAAGACGCTCACCGGTGAGGGAGTAATAGAAAGGCTTAATTCCGAGGCGGTCGCGTCCGAGGATCAATCGACCCGTTTCGCGCTCGGTGATGGCAAAGGCGAACATCCCGTTGAGCTTTTCGACAAAACTTTCGCCGAAAGCGTGGTAGGCTTTGAGGATGACCTCGGTGTCGCCATGACTGAAAAACCGGTATCCCTTGCCCTCGAGCTCCGAGCGGAGCTCCTTGTAGTTATAAATGGCCCCGTTATAGACGATCGAGAGACCGAGCTCCGAATCGACCATCGGCTGCCGGGAAGCTTCCGAAAGGTCGATGATTTTCAGGCGTCGATGTCCGAACGCAATTCGGTTGGCGGCCCATACGCCGCTGCCATCGGGCCCGCGTAGGCACATTTCCGTGCACATCCGGTCCAAGGCCGAGGTTTCGACCATTCGGTCGCCGAATACCATTTCTCCGCAAATTCCACACATATTGTTGTTCTTCTATCGAGTGCCAGTTGGTTCTTCAGAAGGCTAGGGGGGCTTTTATCAAGGTGTCAAAGGAAAGCCCCGGTAAACCCAATCGTTCGCAAGGAGGATGCCAATTCGTAGCCATTCTCTCTCGGAGCAAGTAGCCGCTCAGCTTCAGCTGCGCGGTCCAGCGGTCGCGAAAGGCTCTTCCGTTTGAGCTTCCCCTGATATGTTGGACAGCTCGGTGCAAATGAAAAGGATAACCGATATGCCACCAACCAAACCTGCCTATTCCCGTGAGTTCCGCGAGGGAGCTGTTGATCTTCTGATCAGTAGTGCTCGCCCTCTCAAGCACGTAGCTGAAGAACTGGGAGTTTCCCCGAACACGCTGAGATTATGGCGTAATCGTGCAGCTGGGATCGGAGGAGAAGGAAGGGATCGAGACCGGCGTGAGCCGGGGGAGATGCCTTCCGGAGCCTCCGATCCTGATGAAGCCTCGGAGCTAAAGCGTTTGCGCCGGGAGAACGAGCAACTGCGTCGTCAGCGCGACATCTTAAAAAAAG
>NZ_JACHVA010000046.1 GCF_014230055.1 Puniceicoccus vermicola
CCACCAGCGACTCTTCCACGCTGGACTCGCGGCGTTTGTAACGCTCGATGATCTGAGTCTCGAAGCTCGCTCCACGAAGCTTTGGGACCTTCAAGGTCACTTTGCCCGCTCCAGTCTCCAATCCCCGTTCATAATGTCCGCTGCGATGGGCCGAACGCTCTTCGCTGCGCTCATAGCGACCGGCATTGCACAGATGCTCCGCCTCGGCGTTCAAAAGGCCGTTCAAGGCATCCTCTACCGTTCCACGGACGAATCCGCTTAGGTCCTTCTTCAGATGATCGAAGTTGATGCGAACAACTTCACTTGCTTCGGCCTCCCGGCCTGTTACTGTCTCTTCAGGTGTCTTTTCGTTGGTCTCTTCCATGGCTGTTAGTTGTCGTTAACCAACTGCCTACCGGATAACCGGCGGAAAGGCACTCTTTTCAATTTTGCGAAACTTTTGGGACGTTACCGGCGGCCGATCATCCAGGTGGTCGCCCCGTAGCCTGCGGCGGTCACCAGACAGGAGATTAAAAGCGATACCCAGAAATGGACTCCGTTGCGGAGGAGAATGGGCAGAGCGATGAAGAACAGGAGGGAGGGGATGAGCAGCCAGAGGATGTCGGAGGTCAGGTTGGAGACTTTTGCAGTGTCTCCGGTATCGAGGTAGAGCCAAACGATTGCCAGCAGAGAGGTGAGTGGGAGGGGCGCAATGAGCGCTCCGAAGACACTCAATCTTTTGGCGATCTCGCTAACCGCAACGATGACGATTGCGGTTAGCAGGACTTTGACGGCTGCATAGAGCCTGATTCTCGCCCGCTAGCCTCCTCCCGGAAAGTCGCGTTGTCGACGCGATCCTTCCGGAGAGGGCTTGGCTCAATGGGCGGATGTTGGCGCTCAGGTATTCTTTGTTTCGGAATTGACCGTTTCAATGATCTCTTCCTGCGCAGTGGAGATAGCCTCATCGAGACGATGGTCGGCACGGACTTCGGTCAGCCTCTTCTGAACGGCTTCCTCGACATAGACCTCTTGGGAGAGGCCGATGTAGAGGGTATAGATGATACAGAGCAGGATCAGAGTGAACGGTAGGCCAGTCGTAATCGAGGCGGTTTGCAGGGTTTGTAAACCACCGCCGAGGAGAAGCACCGCGGCTAGGACACCTTCCATAATTGCCCAGAATACGCGTTGAGGAACGGGCGAATCAAGCTTCCCTCCCGAGGTGAGGTGGTCGACGACCAACGATCCGGAGTCAGACGAAGTGACGAAGAAGACGGTCACGAGGAAGATACCAATGATGGAGAGGATCGTCGTCATCGGGAAGGATTCCAGCATGGCGAAGAGTGCCGTGGAGACATCGTTGGAGACGGCACCGTAGATATCGGATACTCCCCCGGCTTGCAGCCAAATAGCCGATCCGCCAAAAACAGACATCCAGATGAAAGACAGCAAAGTCGGAACGAGAATTACACCGAGGATAAACTCGCGGACGGTTCGCCCTTTGGAAATGCGGGCGATGAACATGCCGACGAAAGGGGACCAGGAAATCCACCACGCCCAATAGAAGACGGTCCAGCCACCCTGCCAGTCACTACCGCGATAGGTCTCCGTCCACAGACTCAATTCCGGAAGGATGGTTAGGTAACTGCCGAGGTTCTGGGTGAACCCACTGAGAATGTAGATCGTCGGCCCGGCGATGAGGACGAAGATCATGAAGATCCCCGCGAGGCCCATATTGATTTCACTCAATCGCTTCACCCCGCCATCGAGTCCCGCGACCACCGACATGGTGGCCATTCCGGTGATGACGGCGATGAGCATGATCTGGATCGGAATGCTGATGCCGATTCCAAAAAGGTAATCCAGGCCGGCGTTAACCTGGGCGACGCCGAGTCCGAGGGAAGTGGCGAGGCCCGCCAGCGTGGCGAGAACAGAAAGGACATCGATGACGTTGCCCCAAAAACCGTAGATGCGATCACCGAGGATCGGGTGAAAGATGGAACGGATGGTGAGCGGCAATCCTCGATTGTAAGCGAAGAAGGCCAGACCGAGACCAACGATGGCATAAATCGCCCAAGGGTGAAGGCCCCAGTGGTAGAAGGTCGTGACCATGGCCGCTTCGGCGGCTTCCGGCGTGTTGCCCTCGACTCCAGAGAACATTGGCGAGGGTGAATCGTAGTGGTAAATGGGCTCGCCGACGCTCCAGAACATCAGGCCGATCCCCATGCCCGCACTGAGAAGCATAGCGTACCAAGCGGGGGTTGAAAACTCGGGCCGTGCTTTCTTGCCCCCTATCCTGACCCGCCCCAAGCGGCTAAAAGCGAAGTAGGCTGCGGCGGCGATGAAAATATTGGCGGCAAATACGAAGAACCATCCAAAGGTTGTCGCAATCCACTCCTTCATGTTGTCGGCCACTACATCGGCACGTTCATCGAAGAAGAGAATCGCGGCGATGAGGACGACCAAGACAATGACCGAAGCCCCAGTGACGTGAGGATGGATGTCAAAACCAAGTCCGCTCCAATTACGGTCTCCAGGCTCCCGGTTTTTTTTGTCCCCATCCAGAAGAGTGGCCGTCGGGCGAATCTGAAGCCCTCGGAATTTTTCTCTCTCGCGGATCGCTTTCTCGCGGGCGGTTTTTTCGGCTTTGCGCAGCTTTTCCGCCAGACTGCGTTTCTCGATGGATTCTTTACTCGGTCTTGGGTCAATACTCATGGGCTCGGAACTAATTTTTTAATGAGAAAGTTCCCTGCGCCTGAACAGCGGGACCCCGGGGCAGGTCCTGATCAGGTAGGGAGGGGGCAATAGGTTTGTTGGGCTAACTTATGACATGCCAGTCGCTTAAGTGCGAAAACTAAATTATCATTGAGGTCAATTGGCTGTGGAATTTTGAAGGAATGCGTCATTAAGAGGGCTTTCTTGCGACAAACCACATATGAGAGGATAGTTTTGCGGCTTTTATAAATTCTTGAAGTTTCTCAATCACGTCGTCGTCTGGATCGGGGAGTATTTGTTGGATGATAGGACAATCGATTTCGCTGGGATCATCGACTTGGTTGATGAGAAGATCGACATCGAGCTCGCCGGGAGTGGTGACTTCCAAAGGTTCAAGACCGCAATTTTTGAGCATAATCGCCATTGATTCCGGATTGAAGAGTGTGGTGTGCTCGTGGTCGAAACTGCTAAACTTCTCTTTGAGAAGTAGGCCTCCCAAGCTAATTCCATTAGGACATGAGCCGATGAAAATTCCGCCCGGTTTCAAGTATTCTGAGGTTTTCTTTACGAAAAGTGAGGGCTCAGAGAGGTGCTCGATCACTTCAAATGCGGCGATGACATCTGCTTGTCCTGTTGGATGGCTCAGCTCTTCAATGGTCTCTTCGTAAGTCTCAAATCCTTTCCGGCGGCAGGTTTCTGCGTGACCGGGAGTTGGCTCGACAGCGATGATATGATCGAAGAAATTCTGATCACGGATCGCTTCGCAGTAAATCCCGTAAGCGGCTCCTACCTCAAGCATTGTCCCACCCGATGATCCGTAGTGCTTACACAAAGCAACCGTTTGTTTTGCACGGGGAGTGAATATCTTATCTTTTCGGGTCTTCTCCGTTGCGGGGAAAATTACGGAGTTCCACACTTCGTAATTCTTGGACTGGCGATAAAACTGACCCAATAGTTCGGTCGAAGGACGTGGGTTTGTGAAATGAGTTTTGCAGTCAGCGCACTGGTGATAGATGAAGCCGTCTTTCCTTCCCCACTCCCCACTGTTGGAAGATCCGCATGCCGGGCAATTCGACTGAACAAATTGATCCAAGTGATCTAGGAGAAATTGTTTATCCGCTTCAACTGCCCATTTTTTCTGGGCCATCAGATCGGATGGTCGAATGTCTTCGGTTTTGAAGTTTGACATGGTTTTACTCCTTAAAATAGATCTCGGTTTCGCTCTCGGAAAGGTTCACCTGACCGTAAGATTTGACGTCTCCGCGTGGCGTTTGTTTGTGCCATTGATTGTCTTTGATCCACCAAACTTTGGGGCTTCTGAAGGTGTCCGCGATGTGATCAAACTCCTCTTCGGACATGCCAACATATTCGAGCCATCGATTGAGGTCTTTGCGTGGTTTGACGTGATCGTACTTTTCGACCATTTCTAGCGCCTTTTCCCGATCGAAGTAACCGGATCTGACATCTTTGCTACTGTGATCTGTGGCTCTCCCGTATCCGAATTTGATAAACTTCATGTAGTCATGGATCCCATTCTCATGCATGTCATCCAGGTTCGACATTCTTCGGTAGGTGCGTTCAAACGGTTGCTCTGATAGTTCAAAATCATACTTTTCGATCATTTCCTCCGTGTGCTTGTTGGGGTTCCAATCAAAGAAATTCCCAACGTAGAGGCCTATGGTTTTGCTATCTGCAAATTCATGATCGGAAGGCATTCTGAGCCAAGCGAGATCTTTTTCGTTCACGCCAGGTGTCTTCTCGACGATGTCTTTGATGGTGTAACCTCTCAGATCGTGTTCGTAAACGGTTCGTTTATTGTATTGAACGTAGTCGTTCATGTCGAACATGCCCGCAACGCTCCAAGTGATCTCTCCCCACAGGACCAGTGGAATCTTGAATCTAACGGCTACTTGCATGGGGAAAATCTTGATTCCGGCGTGGCAGTGCCAGTTCATATCTCCCATTAAACGGAAGCAGCTTTCGTTTAGCTTTTTTAGAACCTCTATGCTGGGTCCCATTACGATATGATCCGCTCCAAATTTGGATCTCATTCGGTCCAGATTTCTCTGGCCTTCTGGGAGGTAGTTGTTGCCGTGGTAGGTGACCAGTAGGGGTTTTAATCCGTATTCGATGGCTTTATCTACCTGAAAGTAGCTATCTTTGCCACCGCTGACGGGAACTACGCAATCATAGTTGGATTCGGATGTCGCTTTTGCTTGGGTTACGAGTTCTTTCCACTTGGCTTCGCGTTGTTCCCAGAAGGCGGGCGTGAGGCTATTCATCTCCTCTTGTAGTAGGCATGCACTACAGACTCCTTCGCGATTGAACGAGAGGTTGACTGAAACCGCTGGGTAGAGGCACCTCTTGCAATAGTGAATATTTGGTTTCTTGATCATCGTGAATAAGATTAAAGAATATGGTTGTCGTTGGAGAGAGCCTGGTGCCTCCTCACTGGATACTCTTTTTCGAAAAGGTATTTCCTGCATTCATGGACGCTGTTCTCTGAATGTTGGAAAATATTCGCGGCGGCTACAGCGCAGGCATCGGTTTCAGAGAGGACTGCGGCGAAATCTTCCCACTTTCCTGCTCCACCCAGCGCGATGACTGGGACGCTAACTGCATTTACGACACGATTGATCAAGTCAATGTCGAATCCAGACCCGGTTCCATCTCTCTGGATCGAGTTTATTAGGATCTCCCCGGCACCCAGTTTCTCAACCGCTCTGGCATGTTCGACCGGAGAGACTCCAGTGTGTGCGTGTCCACCTTTGAACACCTCATATTGCCCGTTCTCGGTCGGTTTTGCATCGATCGAGACGACCACACATTGGCTTCCGAACTCGGTGGCAATTTCACGGATGAGCTGCGGGTTGTCGAATGCTGCCGTGTTGAGAGTTATCTTGTCCGCACCGAGGCGAAGAAGTTCTCTTGCGCTTCGGAGATCTCTAATTCCACCTCCAAATGTTAGGGGGACGGAGCATTTTTCTGCGACTTTTTGAACGAGAACTTCAAGGTCTGCAGCCTCTGCAAAATCATCCTCTGGATCGGTAATATCGATGTAGATCAGCTCGTCGCTCATCCAGTTGCTGATTCGTTCGACTGCAGGAGTTGGGTTGCCTAAGATGTTGTACCTGGAAAATCTTCGGCTTTGAACAATCTTTCCGTCTCGAAGCAGTATGACTGGAATAATTCGTTTCTTCAGCATGATTAAACCTGCAGGAAGTTTCTTAGCAACTGTTGTCCGTTTCTCTGGCTTTTCTCGGGGTGAAACTGAACACCAAAGGTATTTTCTTTCTCAAAAGCGGCGATGAATTTTCTCCCGTATTCGCAGTGGCTGAAGGACGCATCCTTGTCCTCGCTTATGAACTGATAACTGTGGTCAAAGTAGAAATTTGACTCTTCCGGATCGATACCTTGGAAGAGAGTGGAATTTTTTTCGAAGAGAACATCATTCCATCCGATGTGAGGGAGTCTGAGGTTGAGTTGAGGTTCGACCGAGAGGAAATGATCGACACGACCTTTGACTTTTCCGAAACCTCTTGTTGGGGTGAATTCAGAGCCCTCTTCTGCAAGTATTTGCATGCCGACGCAAATGCCGAGGAATGGCTTTTTCCCTTCATCAATAGACTCTTTGATCGGATGAAAGAGTTCCAGTTCCTGAAGTCTTTTCATCGCTGAGCTAAATGCGCCGACTCCGGGGAGGATGAGGTGGGTGCAGTCGGTCGTTTGTTCAAACATCTGAACATGAACCATTGGGCAGTCTAGTTTTCGAACTGCGTTCCATACGGAGGAGAAATTTCCCGAACCGTAGTCAATGATTCCTACTTTAATACTCATGTTTGCTCGAGTGGGAGTTAACCTATCTTCTGGTAGAGGAATTCCCGATAATCACCATCGCGACCACTATGCTTTTGCTGGAATAAGTCGTAGTGCTTGTACAGGAGTTTGAATTGGTTTTCTGGTAGAGGGTATTGGGAGGCGGGAGTCCGCTCATGCCCCTCGTTGACGACGCCTTCTCGATCCATGTTGTTGTGGAGGAAGTAGTGGCGGCAGGATGTCGTGATTTTTTCGAGATATTTTTGAATGACGGGGAAGCTCATTTCGGAGAGACTGAAAGTGTTGAGAAAAACATCTACGCTGTTTGCGGGTAGATTATCAATGGACCAATTGGGGCAAAGAATAACGTCGTATTCTTCTATGGTTTTCTCCCAGTTGATTGACCCGCCTTCGTGGAGATAAATCTTTCGGTCCGGGAGAGTCTTGCTCAAATAATAGGCTCCAACGACAAGTGTTTCGGGGAGGTCAAAGTCGATGTAGGTGAACCGATCGGTACGCTTCATGAGGAAGTGAGCCATACCGCAGTAGCCTGCACCGATTTCGGCCACGACTGGCTTCTCGATATCGGCGGTCATTCCTTCAATTTGAGTGGCCAAGGCATGGTAGCGGAGGACTTTGGAGCCGATCAGTGTGCCGTTCCAGAGATAGCCCCACGGGTGCCCCACCTTCGGGATTTCTAGTTGCGAAAAATCGGATCCATACAGGTTGGACCAAATCATTAGGTCGTGGGCGAAGGTTTTTGCGTAGGAAATGCGCGCTTCTTTATTCTCAATGAGCTGTTTGTGTCCAGCGTACTGCTTGACTAGGACTCCTAGCTCGTTGCGCCAAAAATTGCCGAGGAGTTCCCCAAGTCGATCAGTGCCATCATCATAAAAAGCATCGTAGTGGGGCATCCGTTGATTGACGTGTTTCCTCCACTCGCCAGCGGGTTGGTAAATTTCCGGTTGGTTTTCCTGATGATCCTTGATGTTGCGATACATCCCTTTGATCCGTTGAAGAAGATCGGTATCTTCTTCGGCGCACTGGTTTTTTAGAGGTTTTAGTCCCTCCTCGAGTTGAGAAAGGTTGTAGAAGGGTTCTGATTCTTGGCTCATGGGAAAATTTTGAATTTGATGGTTATAGAAGTGCCCATTTGAAAGGTGGAGGGCAAGGTCTCAGTTTTTGACTGTTGTAGCGGCGCGGTTTTTTCTGAGCAGACAAACTTTTTGGGGCAAATCAGATGAGATCCAGTATCGTCTCGGCGATGGCTTTAGCGCCATTTTTCGGAATCACGTTTTGGGTCGATTTGTGCATTTCCAGCAACTTGACTCGGTTTGATCGTAGATCTCCCACGATATCGACCGCATCGCGTAGGCTTTTCTCGCCCGGAGGAAGCGTGATACAGGCGTTTAGTTCGGTAAGTTCTTCGAAAAGGTAGTTCCAGTTCTTTTTCTGGAGAATGTTGAGTGCGGGGATGCCGATATGAGCCGCTTCGTATGTGGTAAGACCTCCCGCGCACAAGACTATGGATGCGTTCTTGAGGACTCGCCACATGGATTCGTTTGACTTGATTAGGATGATCTCATGGCGGTTTTTAGCGGCGGTATCAATGAGGTCGGTATAGGAGTGCCGATAGGCGTTTCCGAGGGCGACCCAGATGACCAGCTTTTTCACGTTCTTTCCGAGAAGGTTGAGAAGCTGTAAGGTTCGGTTTGGTGCGTCTGAGCCTCCCATGCTGATCGCTACGGAGAGGTGATCCTCGTTTAGATGCTCTTCGTAGAGGCGGGTCGAGATAGGTTTTAGCCATTGTGGCAAAACCGAATACTTGAGCCCTTTGTGAATCGTCGGGAATTTTTTGAAATTTTTCCACGAGGGGGGTTCGACCGTGGTTCGATGGAATAGGTGATCCATCTGCTCAAGTTGATCGAAAATCGACGAGAGTGATACCTTCAGGGCACCTGTTGGTAGGCTCTCCAAGGCGGTTTCACTAATCGTCAGCATGTCGAAAACGATGAGTGAGGGGGAGCGCTTACGGATCATCGGAATTGCTGAGAACTCACTCTCAACCAGGTCCCATCGGACGTCTGAGTTTTCTAAGAGGTGAGTGCCGGAGGAGTCGCCGATGACGATCAGGCTGCTATCCGATGCGTGCTTGATATGATCAAGGACGAGTAGTGATCGCACGAGATGTCCAAGCCCGTCAGATTCGGACGCGCGGACCCAAAATAGGATGCGTGGAAGAACCTGCTTCTTCACGGGGCTATTTTGATTGCCAGAAGTGGTGTGGCTCGATCGGATCGTTGGCCTTCACTGCAGCGGAAATCGGTTTGCCGACAATTTGGTCGATGCTCTCTGCGGGCATTTGGTTCTGAGGTCTGACGATGAGAATGTCTTCGTCGGTGATGGTCTGGCCGGCGGGGATATCCCGGGCTGCATACAGTCCTCGTCTTGCTCGTTGACGGGTGTAATTCTCGGCTTCCCCAATTTTTGTGGGTTGATATTGAAGGCTTGCTTCGATCGCACGGATGGACGCGACATACTCTTTCATGACCTTGGGCTCTGCTGCGTGTTTGTGATCGAAACCGGAGAGGGTTCTATCCGTTGTGAAATGTTTTTCGATCCACGTTGCTCCAAGAGTTACTGCCGCACATGCCGCTTCGGAGGAGAGGGTGTGGTCCGAGAATCCCACGGCGGTGCCGAAAGCATGTTTCAAGGTGTTGATGAACGACAGGTTCGTGTCTTGTAGAAGGGAGGGGTATGCGGATACGCAGTGCAATAGCACGAGTTTTTCGCCCTCGATTCCCTCTTTGCTGAGGACATTGACGCTATTCTCAATGTCGGAAAGGGATGACATCCCAGTCGATACGACCATGGTCTTTCCGTATGCGGCGGCCTCCCGCAGGAAACGGACATTGTTTAGGTCGGAGGATGCGATTTTGAGATAGGGGCAGTTTAAGGTTTCGAGTAATTGAAGACCTTTCGAATCGAAAGCGGAAGCGGAGCAGGGGATGCCCTTTTGTTTGGCATCGGCAAAAATCTCGGTCCATTCCTCGTCGCTCAAGACGCCCTCTTGTCGAATCCGCAAGACCTCGGAAATATCATAGTGCCCATAGTGATATTTCGCCTGTCGGTATAGGCCTTCGGGATATATGATCTGGTATTTAACCGAATCGGCTCCGGAGTCGAAGGCTACTGTGTTGAGGTCTTTTGCCAGTTCGACAGAGCCGTTATAATTGCTGCCAGCTTCGGCGATGATATGAACTCCCATAATATTGTCTTCTCTAGGTTTAGGCGATGCTGGCGTACTCGCGCGCTTGTTGGGCGAAGTTTTTCATCGCAGCATCCTGCGTCTGTTTGATGCGGTCCCAGTGGGATTTCTCGGCGGCGGCTCTGCGCTCTGGAAGCTCGGTGAGTCTATCCAGCCGATCTTTCACGTCACTGAGGATGTTCTTTGATTTTACAATGTCTACATTCCAATCCTGGAAGCCGACGGTGTCCATTAGGCTGAGAGCTCTCTCATCGTAGCTCAGTTTGATAAAAGGCGTGTTGAGGGCCATGCAGGGGAGGGCTGAATGCACGCGATAGGTTATGTTCAGGCGGCAATTTTTCAGCATAGCCAAGTAGGCGTGAGGATCCGAGATGTAGACGTAGGGAACTTCATTGATGGAAGCTGCAAACGAAATGTCCCGATGGTCGTGACAGAGAAGGCGGATATCTTCGTGGCCCCGCTCCTTCAGCAGGGCGATGATGTTCGCAATATCTCCATGAACCTGGGTTTGCCGCTGGAGAGAAATATTCATCAGGGAAGGATGTCGGACACTGATTAGGGTGCAGTCTCGATCTCGATCTGCAACCGTGGGGAGTTTTGTCGTGATGCGCTCGAGGAAAATGGTCGGGCATCCTCCCAGCATTGTTTGCGAGAGTCCGATGGATTGAAGGTACTCGTGGGTTGCGATGTCACGGGCGAGAGAGAAATCTGCTCGTTCGCCCAGAGCTTTGAGAAGTTTATCCGACATCACGTCGGTTCGGTTCACCAAATTATCCTGACGGTTGTAGATTCTTCCACGGGAAAGGCTGAAAAGCATGAGAGGGGGTTCGAGGCTTTTGAGTGCGTCGATATTGATGTCCAGCTCTCCGTTCTCGTAGAGATTTCCTCCTCCCACGATGACTCCGTCGCCGTATTGGTTGATTTCGTGGATGGTTTTGCTGGTGAGACCACTGCGAACGCCGGACTCATATTTGGAGGTGGCGGGGACGGTGATTAGGTTTACGAAGCAGCCAAACGCTTCGTCAAGAGCGGCTTTTAGGCCGAGGTAAATCACGTCGTTGCCGACATTGAATCCAATCGGGCGGATGCAAAAGATGTTCATATTAGTTCTGTATCAATCTAGTGATTTTTATCGTAAGTATTTCCGCCGGAATCATTTGTTTTCATTGCTAGAGGGGCGAATGAGGTCGAGGGTTTGCGCGTCAATGACGCTCGTATTAGCTTCTGCTAAAAGGCCTTCGATCCTGTCCATGTCGGAGGCAATATCGATTGTCAACTGAGTTTCAGGACTGGGGTTTTGCAACGGTGGGAGGGTTGCTAATCTAATTTTCTCTATGTTCTTGTAGAGAAATGAGGTGACGTGCTCGCGTTCTGCAGAGGGGATTTGTGGCAGCAGATCTGCGAGTTTTTCCAGTCTAATCCATTCGACTGCGATGCCGTAAGGAAAGGTTCTTGGGATTAGGTTGGTCACCAAGTCGGCACGAGTTTCGTTGGCAACGTTCCATCCCTCATCGATCAGGGCTGCGTCGGGGAAGGGTGAGTCTCCGTTTATTCTCGCGGCGTAAGTGAGTTGGTAGCTGTTTCCGGCCGATAGAAATCGTTGTGTCACGTTTTCTACCTCTTCTGGGGAGCCTCGATAGACCTGGCCGCCGATATTCTCAAAATGTTGAACGAGAGGGCTGTCGCAATCGCGGGATGTGGTGGCCAGGACTATCTCGTCCAATGAACGGCATTTTCTCAGTCGCAAGTAAATGGCTTCGACGAGCGGGATCCCGTCTATGGGCTTAAGAACCTTCCCAGGAAGGCGAGAGGAGTCCATCCGGGCTAAAATGATGGCACCTCGTGTCTTAGATTTCTCCATGTAATTGTTCTCGAATTGAGGATTCGGGTAGCTTGGCTTGCAACGTTAATTTGCGATTGGTCCGGTCACCGAAGGGCTTCAACCTCATGGACCTTGGCGAGAAAAATCGGATTGTTCAATTCTATCCTTTACTTATTTCAGAAAAAAATGAAACAATTGAAAAGTGTCGGAAATGGACTCGAGTACTCAAGGGAAGCTGACCTTCAATCCACTGCAGGGGGAGATGGTGGACTTTATGGTGCGTTTGTTCCGATTGATGGGTTTGCCAAAGACAATTGGCTCAATCTACGGGCTTGTGTACGCGAGTCCGCGACCGGTTTCGATGGACGACCTGACCCAGGCTTTGGGGATCAGCCTTGGCTCGGCGAGTCAGGGTTTGCGTACTCTGAAGGTGTTTCGGGCTATTCGTCCGGTATACACTCAGGGAGAGCGTCGAGAGCACTACGAAGCGGAGACAGATTTTCAGCAGTTTGTGGGAGCTTTTCTGAAGGGAGAGCTTGAGCAATATATCGAAAATACCGAAAAACGGACTGAGCGGATGATCGGCCACCTGAGGGCGCTCCCTGAGGATTCGGATAAAGATTTTTATGAAGATCGTGTAGGACGATTGTCATCAATGAACGAGCGTGCTCGGCAGATTTTGCCACTGCTCCATGAGGTCTTCAACTCGGGCGAATAGGAATAGGGCTGCGGCGTTTTGGCCGCGTACGACTGGATTCATTCCCCGTGTGGGTTTGATCGTCCAGGGGCGGTAGCGTGGCTATTTGCAGCAAATTTATTGGGGGATTGAGGTTCTGCGCTTCGATCAGTTTGTAGGAATTTGAATAGATGAAACCTGTTATATACACGCCGGATTCGCCATTACGGCGTCCAGTCAACATGATTGCTGAATTCTTCCGTGAGATTGTCTCTTTGCGGGAGTTGATTTGGGCTTTGTTTGTTCGAGATATTAAGGCGCAATATCGTCAAAGTTTTTTCGGATATTTGTGGATTATCGCCCCGGCTGTTGCGACCTCGGCGGCTTGGTTTTTCTTGAACTCCCAAGGAATTGTTCGGGTGGAGGAAACCAAGATGCCCTATGCCATTTTTGTGTTGGTCGGGCAGGTTCTTTGGGGCGCTTTCAGCACTTCCCTTCTTATGCCTCTTAGTGCTTTCCAAGCCTGTCGTCCAGTTGTCATGAAACTGAAGGTCGCCCCCGAGGCATTTCTTATCGCCTCCCTGGGGAAGATCTTTTTCGACCTTTTCGTTCGAGTCCTCTTCCTCATTTTGATCCTTCTGATATTCGGTATAGGTTTTTCTTGGGGAAGTCTTATTTTTCTCCCTATTTTATTGGCTTTGTGCTGGCTGGGGATGGCAATTGGGTTGTTCTTCGTTCCCGTTGGATCTCTGTTTCAAGATATTGGACAGGCGTTGACGATGTTAGTCCCTTTCGCAATGTTCTTGACCCCCGTAGTCTACCCAGCCCCGGAAGAAGGGTTTGCTGGGGCTCTGATGACATGGAATCCGGTTGCTCCTTTTGTTGAGGCGGGTAGGGATTGGCTCATATTTGGTCAAGCCGGATACTCGGAGCTTATAATCGGACTATTTATTTCTTCGATCTTTCTCTCAATTGCGGGCTTTTTGGTTCTGCGTGTCGTGCGCCCCCGTCTAATTGAGCGGATGGGAATGTAGCAGTAATTTATTCATGTCGGAAGAATCCCTCATATCCTGTGAAAATGTCAGCAAGCGGTTCTGCCGTGATTTTCGACGATCCCTGGTTTACGGCTGTGCTGATTCGGTAAGAGACTTGGTCGGAATTGGCTCTGAGATAAAATCAGATTCATGTCTGCGAAAGGACGAATTTCTTTCGGTCAAAGATGCCTCGTTTGAGCTTAAGCGTGGAGAGTCGTTGGGACTCATTGGAAGAAACGGTG
Organism: Puniceicoccus vermicola; assembly: GCF_014230055.1. NCBI lineage: Bacteria > Pseudomonadati > Verrucomicrobiota > Opitutia > Puniceicoccales > Puniceicoccaceae > Puniceicoccus > Puniceicoccus vermicola. The sequence continues at coordinate 13,550 of NZ_JACHVA010000046.1, forward strand.
CGGGAAAGACGACATTGCTGAAGATTTTGAATGGCTTGATCAAGCCGGATGCTGGGAAAGTAACGGTGCGGGGTCGAGTGGGGGCGCTGATAGCTCTTGGCGCGGGCTTTAATCCGTTGCTGACCGCTCGCGAAAACATCATGGTCAACGGAGCGATATTGGGTCTTTCTCGTAAGAGAATTCGAGAGGTTTTTGATGATATCATTTCGTTTGCGGAAATCGAGGAATTTGTGGATTCACCCGTTCGAACACTTAGCTCGGGAATGACGGTCAGGCTCGGATTTGCGATAGCAGCACACATGGAACCCGATGTCCTCCTGATTGACGAGGTTCTTGCTGTGGGGGATTTATCGTTTAGGAGAAAGTGTCTTCGCTTTGTGGAGGGATTTCGGGAAAATGGGGGAGCATTTATTTTGGTTACCCACAATTTGAACCAAATTCTCTCCAGTTGTAAGAATGCGATTCTGCTGGAAAAAGGGAGTGTAGTGGCCAGTGGTCCGTCGGTCGAGGTGGTCAATCGTGCGATCGGTCTCCAGTTTTCGGAAAAATCGGCTTCGCCTGGACAGAGGCTCAAGACTGTTGAAACAGAGAATAAATCGGTGGCGATCATTTCAGCAGGTCTTTTTTCTGGGGATGGAGATGATCCGGTGTGTGGAAGAGAGGCCGTTGCTCAAATTCGAGTGAGGAGTCGCTTGGATGCGGACGACGTTACGTGGGCCCTTTACATTTGGTCTGATGATTTTTCGAGAAGACTACTCTCGTTGCAAAGCAGTGATTTTGAAAAAGTAGATACAATTCGTGCAGGTAGTTCATATGAGTTTCGCTGCAGGCTTCCGGTTTTCCCTCTGGCGCCGGGTCGATATGGCCTCCGGTTTTCCATTCACGCACATGGAGAATTGCAGGATTCCGTGGGTTATGAAGATGATTGGATTTGGACCCACATTCGTCCTGCCAGTGTTTCTACTCAGGAAGTTCGTCGCGCGGCAGTTGGGGATTTGGTTTGGGCGGATTGCCTGTGGGAAGAAGCAAAGGCTATGGAGTTAGATGAATAGTAATAGCCGCAATCAAAGTTTTGCTCACTCCATCGCCTTTCAAAATGGCCCTGAGTTCGCGTTGCCATCGATTGAGCGTGTCGAAATCCGCAATCAATCGGACTACTATGGTGCGTCGAGTCAGTTTTTGAGTCATGCTGGGCGGAGCGCGAAAAGCTGGAAACTTGATTGGCTGTGGCAGCATGGGTGGATACCGAGGTTTTCTTTGGTAGATCCACTGGTCATCACTTCGACCATTAAAGGATTGGAGCAAGACAAACCCTGGTTCGTTTCCGTTGCTGAGGAGAAGGAATTCTTTTTGAAAAATGGGTTTGAGAAAGTCGAATCCGTCGGGCTTCCGATTTTGTATGCGAACACTCCTGAGGTTCCGCGAATTGGTGGTTCTCTGCTAGTCATGCCGATCCACTCGTCGCCTTGGGCGGAGTTGCCTCAGAGATTTAGGGAATTCGTTGGAATGGTTCACGAATTGAAGCCGTATTATTCCAAAATTGTTTTCTGTCTCCATGAGAGCTGTCTTGATAACGGTCTTTGGGTCAACGAGCTTCGTGAATTTGATATTCCGTTTGTTTTGGGAGCTTCCGTTTCCGATAGGAACTCTTTGGTGAGATCTTCTCTACTTTTTAAACAATTTGAAACGGTATTGACGAATGGTTTTGGATCCCATTTGCCCTATGCGTCCGCCTTTGGAGCAAAACTTTCCATTTTTGGTGATTATCCGAAGATTGATCCGAATAGCCTTCAAAATGAGCCATTCTACAAAAAATTTCCTCATTTGCTGAAAACCTATCTTCCACTTTGTTCGGAAGAGAATATTCGAGAAAAGTTGAACTTTCTTTTTTGCGAACCCCGCGACGCCAAAATGCATGTTGAATGGGGAAGGCAGCAAATCGGGTGGCAGAATAAGCTGAGCAAAAAATCGGCAAGACAGCTATTAACGCGAAGGAGAGAATTTGTCTTCGATCCTGCAGAACTCAAAAGGAAAACAAAAAGCTACACTTGGAAGGGAATTCAACTCCTTCCAGAACCGGTTGAGAATAAGGTCTCATCTTTTCTTTCGAAGGCTTACCGGGACGAACGGAAGAACCATGAACAGATGGAGGCCTTGAAGACATCAGAGCGCTTTGTTCCGGGAACTGTGAAGATCGATGGTCGTTCTTGGAACTATGCCGATGCTCAGTCCTTTTATCATGCATATCAGGCGATATATCGGCAGCGCTGCTTTGATTTGCGTTTGGATTTAGTCGATCCACGAATTATCGATGCGGGAGCTCATGTAGGAATGGCATCCCGTTTCTGGAAGGAGGAGTTTCCGAATGCGGATATCGTTGCGATTGAAGCAGACGGAGATCTTATCCCGCTAATTGAGAAAAACTTGGATGGTTTGCCAGAGCCGAAGCCCGCAGTTCTTCATGCTGCTCTTTGGACTGATTCGAAGGGTGTAGAGTTTGAGGTTCAGGGTGCCGATGCGGGTCATATTCTCGCAGGCAAACCTGCAAAGGGATTTCATTTGAGAGTGCCCTCGATTGCTCTGATTGAGGTGGTCGGTGATAAGAAAGTTGATTTCCTCAAAATGGATATTGAGGGGGCAGAGGGAGAAGTCCTTCGAGCAGGAAAAAGTGGACTTCGATGGGTGGACCGTATCTTCGTAGAATATCATTCGTGGCCCGATCAGCCTCAGAGTCTGGCTGAAATTTTATCGATTCTCCGGGATGCCGGTTTTCGAGTGTGGATGAACAGTGAATATTCTCCACGTCGTCCATTTGTGAGCAGACCTACTTCACATGGAATGGATCTTCAGCTGAATATTTCGGGGATCAAAGAGGATTTGCTTTGAGAATCCTGCATGTCGCGAACCAGGATGTCGGCGGCGCGGCGCGAGCCATGCTGCGACTTCACGAAGGTCTGCTGAGCCAAGGAGAGGACTCCCACGTCTTAGTGGCGAAGAAAAAGATGGCCTTGCCCAAAGTCGAGGAGTGGAAGGGCTCTATGAATCCCGTATCCAGAGTGCAACGCCGATCCCGAAGATGGTGGCTGGACTGTTGTGCACAGATGCGTGAGCGAAATCAACCCGTCGGCTTCGAATTGTTTACGGATGACCGAACCCGTTTCGGGGATCACATTGTTGACGATTTAAACGAGTTTGACCTCGTGAATTTTCATTGGATCTCTCAATTCGTTGACCATGCCAAGGTTTTTCCCCGATTGAAGGTCCCTGTGGTTTGGACCCTTCACGATCAGAACCCATTTACTGGCGGCTGTCATTACGATTTCGGATGTGAGAGATGGCGCCAAGGGTGTGGGTCTTGTCCTCAGCTAGGTTCAGATTCCGAACGAGATTTTTCGGCCAAGGCCTGGCTCCGGAAAAAGGAGGTCTATCAACGAGTTGGAGAGGGGATGCATATCGTGACCCCGTCAGAATGGCTGGGGAAACTGGCGCAGGAAAGTCCTTTGTTGGGATCCCATCCAGTCCGGGTCATCCCCTATGGAGTTCCAACAGATATCTTTCACCCCGGAGGACGAAGTGGGTTGCGATCAGCTTTCAAAATTGGAGACATGGATCGGGTCATCTTGTTTGTTTCGGATAATTTGAACAATCGGCGAAAAGGTTTTCAGGTACTTCGAGACGCTTTGAGGGCGCTGAGGCCTCGCACGGGAAGTCGAGTGGTCGTCTTGTCGGTCGGGGTCGGTTCTGAGAATGACCTGGGGGAGTTTGAGCATCACCACCTCGGAACGCTCAGAAAAGAAGAGCTTGTCTCGGCGGCTTTTTCGGCAGCCGACATTTTTGTGGCTCCTGCCTTGCAGGACAATTTACCGAACACATTGCTTGAATCTCTTGCATGCGGAACTCCAATTGTTGGATCGCGAAGCGGCGGTATTCCCGATGCCGTAAGACCGGGAAAGACTGGATGGCTTTTTGATTCGGGAAGTTCTCATTCTCTTCATGACGTGCTCGCAGAGGCTCTGAGCAGCGAAGAATTGCTCGACATGAGAAAGGAGTGCCGAGAAATGGCCCTGCAGCGGTACTCCCTAGAGGTTCAAGCCAGAAAGTATATTTCTCTATATAACGAGATTCTCCCTTGAGGAAGGTAAGGAGTTGAAAAACGGGCAACGGGACCATCTAAAAGCCGGATTACGGTCTAGTGCGAGTTCTCTCTCAAGGAATTCAGTGCTTTGTCTCATTGCCTCTGATTGATATCGAGATAGGTTGTAAATTGAAATCCGAAGACGCTGTGAATTTTCGAAGTGCAGACAAATCGGGAGAATTGTCACATGCTTGACCAATGAAAACTGCCCTAATCACTGGTATCACTGGACAAGACGGATCCTATCTTGCGGAGTTCCTTCTCGGCAAAGGATACGAGGTGCACGGAATCGTTCGGAGGGCGAGCATGTTCAATCGTTCCCGCATTGAGCATCTGCGTGCTGATCCTGAAATTTACGGAAAGCGTCTGTTCCTGCATTACGCAGATCTTCAGGATGCCACTCCTCTGCGGCGGATTCTCCAGAAGAGCGCTCCAGATGAGATCTACCACTTGGCGGGGCAGAGTCATGTGGGGCTGAGTTTTGATATTCCGGAATCGACGGTTCACGAGGTAGCGACTGCTACCTTGTCGATCCTCGAAATCTGTCGCGACCTTCCGAAACTCCCACGGTTCTATCATGCATCGTCGAGTGAAGTATTTGGATCACCCGACGACTCTCCCCAGACGGAAAGAACGCCATACAGACCCGAGAATCCTTATGGATGTTCAAAGGCCTTTGCGACGCAGATGGTCCGGGTTTACCGGAAAGCTCACGGGCTCTTTGCCGTTTCCGGTATCGCTTACAACCACGAGTCGAGTCGCCGGGGGGAGAATTTTGTAACGAAGAAGATTGTTCGCTCGGCGGCCGAGATTGCGAAAGGAGGATCGCAACCTCTGGTGCTCGGTAATCTGGATTCCGAACGCGATTGGGGATTTGCCCCAGAGTATGTTGAGGCAATGTGGTTGATGTTGCAGCATGAGGTTCCACAAGACCTGGTTCTGGCGACGGGTTCGCCTTGTTCGGTTCGTTCATTTACCAAGGATGCCTTCGCTGCCGCAGGAATTCAGGTGGCCTTCGAAGGGGAGGGTGAATCGGAGATCGGCAGAAATGAATTGACGGGAGAGACAATCGTGCGGGTCAGTCCGGAGTTTTTCCGTAAGATCGATACGACACGATTGGTAGGGGATCCTCAAGCAGCTTTGAATGCGATTGGATGGAGGGCGCGCACCATCGGTGGGGATGTCGCTCGCAAGATGCTTCTGGCCGAGATGTAGGATCACTTGAGATAGCCTTCGAAAACATCTATTCCACTCTCGTGAAACCCAGTATCTCTATTGTCACACCGACGTACCAATCGGGAGAGTATTTGGAAGCGTGCATTCTTTCGATCAAAGCGCAGAAGTATCCAAATCTTGAGTATATTATCGTCGATGGAGGGAGCACTGACCAGACTGCAGAGATCGTTGGACGCCATCGGGACGTGGTGACTCATTTTATTTCGGAGCCGGACAAAGGAATGTATGATGCCATCAACAAAGGATTTGCTTTAGCAACCGGAGAGGTTCGGTGCTGGTTGAATTCCGATGATAGCTATTTCTCGGGGGCACTTTCAATGGTGGGAGAGATTTTTCAGACGTTTCCGGATGTTTATTGGATTACCGGGTTTCCCGCGATTTCCACGAGAGGGGTGGTTACGAGTGTAGGGGGAGGGGTGTTTCCGAGGGAGTGGATCCGAATGGGACTCTGCAATGGGAAGGCGCTCCCTCACATTACCCAGGAGACCGTTTTCTGGCGGCGGGAATGCTGGGATACTTTTGGTCCAATTCCCTCTGATCTCAAACTTGCGGGTGATTTTTGGCTTTGGCAGCGATTTTCCGAGAAGTGGGATCTTGTTTTCGTGAAAGTGTTATTCGCGAGTTTTTGCCGCCGCAGTGGGCAGCTCTCGGATCGCGGGCGAGAAGAATACGAACGGGAAATGAACCAGATTGTAGAAGAAAGAGTAGTGGGGGCTCTTGATCGTAGGAGAATGCGTCTTCGTCTAATTGGAAGACTCTGGTGGATTCTCAGATGGATTCCCAAGGCGAAAGGGCTGATCCTCCGGGCGCTTGGCTCCGGGGCTACGTCTATGCCGATGTTAACTTACTCGCTGGAAAATGGTTGGCGTAGGCGCCGGATTTATCTGGGCGAGGAGCGGACCTTGGTAGATAAGATTTTTTCCCGAATAAAGAATGTCGAACTGGGTAAGTCCTGAAATGGCGATGCAATCGAACCGAAGAATACTAACCGTCGATGCCATCGTTTAATGAACGTGGCCAATCGGGGCGTGATCTGGTTATTATTGATTGGGGATGTGGAGGGCATTCCCGAATGTATCTGGAGAAAATCGTATCTGCATTGGTTCCGGTGTGTGACCGAATTGTGGTTCTCTCGGAGTACGAGCAGGAACTGAAGTGCTTTATCGATTCGCGGTTGAGCGATGAAAAAACGGTCCAGGTCGGCAGCATCTCTTTTGCGAATTGGAAGACCCGTTTCCTTCCTCCCCGCCTATGCTCTCGTGTGGGGGCTTTCGTTAGTGGTTTGCAAACGCGGAGAAAGATTCGGAAACAATTTGGTTCTTCTCGAAATGCCCGGATATTCTTTCCCCGGATTGCTGAGTGGGAATCGATCTATCATCGTTGGTTTTGTGCGGGATTAGGGATTCCTTGGTCGGGCCTGATCATAAACTTCAAGGGGCTGCGTGTTGAAGGCGCGGACATGAGTATTCTTCGTAACTTCAACGAGCGGAAATGTCTTGGTGTTCTAACCTTGGATGAGAATCGCACAGAATGGCTATCAGAGAGAGTTTCGGGAAAAATTGTCGGATTCCTGGCGGATGTTTCGGAGACCGATTGGGACCCGGCGAGTGCCTTGGCTTCGGAAATTCGAGAACGGGCTCGAGGGCGCAAGGTTATCCTTTTGATCGGACTGTTGAGTCCGAAAAAGGGAGTGATCAACTTTGTTAAAATGGCTCTTGAGACTGAGGACGAAAATCTATTTTTCGTCCTCGCCGGAGAATTAAATGCGGACTCTTTCAATCAAGAAGAACAGCGACTTCTCTTCGAGAAATTTGTGCGAAGAGATCATTGTTTTCTCCACGGAGATGCACTTGTGTCGGAAAATGAGTATAACGCCGTCTTTCGATTGGCTTCAGTTGTCTGTATCGCTTATCGGAATTTTAGCGCTAGCTCGAATACATTGACCAAGGCAGCCTTCTTTGAGATTCCGGTGGTTGTGGGGCGAGGATTCCTATTGGAGGAAAGAGTCACAGAATATGGCCTTGGTGAAGTCGTCGATGAGCACGACCCGCTTGCGATTCTTGCGGCTGTCAGAAGACTTGCAGAGGGAGGTCTCGAGAAAAAAACATCGGACTGGGAAAGATTTCAGAAAGAGTTTTCCAATGACGCCTTTACGCATCAATTGAGGAGTTTCATTACGAGTGTTTTTTCAAAGAATCGATGAAGACCGTTAAGAACAAACGCTGGAAACAGGTGACAGCGCCTTTCCGAATGTTGCCTACTTTTTTCATCCCAGGGGAGGCGAAGTGTGGAACGACTTCTTTGTTTCGATATCTTTCAATGCATCCGGAGGTTTTCCCTTCCGATGTCAAAGAGCCGAATAATTTCTGGCAGTATGGATCGAGTCCTCTCTGGTGTCGTCAGCACTATCCGTTTAGGACGACATCATTTCTTCGGAAATTATCAGGGAAGCGAACGGTTACGGGGGAAGCGTCGCCGGAGTATCTGTCGAAAGTCTCAGTCCCTGCGTCGATCGCGGAACTCTGCCCCGAACCGTTTCTCATTTTTCTTTTCAGGGATCCGGTCGAGCGCGCTTTCTCCGATCACCATATGCTGGTTAAGGCTGGTGTCGAGACTGTGCCTTTTGAGGAGCGAGTGGAGCAATCCCTCGCTTGGATTCGTGACCCTGGAATGGCGGAAGTACTTGAGCGATTGAACGAGCTGGAGCACCATCCGGCACGGTACCTCCTCCGGGGAGCCTATCTTAAGAATCTTGGCCCGTGGCTCCGTCGTTTTTCGCGGGAGAGGATGTTATTTATCGAGAGCGAGAGTTTCTTCGCTGATCCGGGAGTAGAGGTAAACCGTACGCTTAAATTTCTGGGACTCTCCCCCTTGGAGAATCAGGAATGGCCTGTTTTCAAAAAAGGACGGGACAAACAGCCGATCGATCCCGAGATTCGGAAAAGACTCGATGAGTATTTTGCCCCTTTGAATCGTGAGCTTTATAACTTCTTGGGGGAAGACTGGTCCTGGCCCGCCTCATGACTCCGGCTACGCAGAAAAGGTTTCGAGTGATCGGGATCGTTCTCGCTCGGAACGAGGATATTTTTATTCGGACCGCGATAGAGAACATTGTTCCGGCGTGTGACGAGATTCTCGTATTCGATCATGGTTCCTCGGATGGAACCGTCGCGATTATCAAGGATCTCGCTGCCAGGGAGTCCAAGATCGAGTTCCTATCCATTCGGAGTCCGGAGGAGTCTCATCGCGCGATTGAAAAATTTGCCGGAAGTGCAACCTGGATTTTTGCCGTAGATGGAGACGAGATCTACGACCCAGGACGCACGAAAGAATTTTGTGATCGTCTGAGAATGGGTGAATTTGCGGAGTACTTCCAGTTGAGAGGAAATGTTTTGCATGTAGATGAGAGGTCAGAGGGCGAATACCGCGGGTTTCTGGCACCTCCGAGCCGCCCGATGACGAAGATGTTTAACTTCTCGCTTCTTGAGAGCTGGACGGACGGGTTTGAGCGTTTGCACGGAGGAAAGCAGGTATTTAAGGCTCCGGATCAACCGGTGCGACGGCTGGCGATTTCAGACCAGTATGATTTTGCGGAATCGCCGTTTCGCTGTCTGCACATGGTATTTCTCAAACGGAGTTCCCGGGAGAAATCCGATCAGGGACCACGGCTGAATATTGCGGACGATGTCAGCGCTCGTTTTGGCGAAAGGTGGAAGCGAAAAATAAAGAAGTTTTTAGGCTTACGGTTGAGTTCCCCCGGTAAGTTGAAGAATTACCGTCTTGGTGATAAGGTGACGGTAGTAGATCCGGCGTTTGAGCTAGGATCGCCAAGCCGGAAAAAAGAGAATTGATGGATATAAAGAAGAAGAGTCTTCCTCAAAGGATAATTAGAAAATTCGGTCTCTACCCAGAGTTCTGGATTAAGACGGTGCTGTATCGCTGTACTCCGGGAGGTTGGGGATATTATAGGAAATTAAACTCCCATGTGAAAGAGGCCGGTCGCCGTGCGGAGAATGCGAAGGAGGTGCGGGAAAAGCACACCGGAGATTCCGGCTGGAGCGAGAAAACGGATCCCTCGGGAAATTTCACCTATCGTGATTATGCGACTTACCAAGAGTACCTCGATCATCAAAAAGTTAAATTTGATGAGATGATCGAAGCGGGCAAGGGGTTCGATCCTAAGTCGGTTGGTGCGATGAGAACCCGTTTCTTTCGTCGGTTTCGGAGTCTTCCTTATCATTTTGAAAATGACGCCGTGATTCTCTGTGCCGGAGCCCGCCAAGGGACAGAGGTCGAGGTCCTGCAGGACATGGGATTTTCGAATGCCTATGGGACGGATTTGAATCCCGGCCCAGAGAACCGCTGGGTGAGGAAAGGGGATTTCATGAAAATGGACGAGGAAGATTCCTCGGTAGATCTGGTCTTCTGCAATGCGATCGACCATGTCCTGGACATCGATCTTTTTCTTGCTGAGCAAACCCGCGTTATCCGACCGGGCGGGTATGCGATGTACGAGTTTATCAAGAATACCAAGGGTGGCGCATTTGAAGCGGTGGAATGGGAATCCGACGGGGCTCTTTTGCGAAAGCTACTTGAGTATTTCGAGGACGTGATTATCGCGGAAAAGGAAGCGCACTGGCGCTGGATCTTGTTGAAGAGCCCGATCAAGCAAGATCGGGCTGCTGAGGTGAGGAAGGTTGTTTAACGATTCCTCGGTTTGGAATGAGTCGTCCTACTCCTGCGATATTTATCTATAAACGAACGACGATCCGGGATCGCGCGTTGCAGGGAAGTTCATCCGACAGCTACACGCTGTATGGGCTTCCAGAGTTGCAGAGCGAAGGCTATCCGGTGGAGGTGGGGCGGTTCCAAAAGCCCGGAAAGTTTCTTGGGTGGGTGGCGGCATGTCTGCGTCGAGTCTGTGTGAAAATGACTGGGTACTGCGGGGATTTCCGTCAGTCGATCGCAGGACTAGGGAAGATTCGGCGAGCTTCGGCTCTGGTCCTTACTAGCAATAATTCCGCGTTCCCTGTTTTATTCCTCCGATGGATCGGTTTTCCGCTGCCGCCTATCTTCGTCATCTCAGTCGGCTTGGAATGGAATCCTCCCAACGAATCGGCCCGACGGCTGAGAGCAATATCCCGCCTCTTCAACCGCGCGGACCGTGTTCTGGTTTATTCCGAAGCCGAGCGCGATTTTCTTCAATCGAGAATCGGGCTCGCTCCAGATCGGATCGTGGCTGTTCCTTTCGGGATACCGGAGAAGTATCTTCCACCAATTCCGAAGAAAAATGATGCCCTCTCTGACTTCGCCGATTCGTATCGTTGGGATTTTATATCTGTCGGCTCTGATGCACAGCGGGATCTCCCGATGCTGTTGGATTGGGTAAAAGGCAATCCGGAGGTCCGGGTGCATCTCGTCCTTGGCGAAGATCTCCTCCGCGAGCTCGGGGAGCTTCCGGATTCGGTGTCCGTTGAATCCAATCTCACGGTTGAGGAGGTATTTCTACGTTTGCGGGAATCAAGGGCCGCAGTCATCCCTGTTCGAGAGAATCGATATTCTGCGGGAACCACGTTCTTGATTCATTCTCTTGCCTGCGGGACTCCGACCTTGGTTTCCGAAACGAGTTGTCTTGGTCCTCAGTACAAGGCAGACAAATCCGGTTGTCTGACCTATCAGCCCGGGGATTTTCAGGGCTTCTCGCGGGGCATGGACGCTTTTCTAGCGATGTCGGAGGAGGAAAGAGGCGAACGACGTCGAAAAGGATTCGAGTGGGTGAGGACTGTCGCCAATGGCGATCCGGCTCTTTCGGAGATTAGAAACTTTTTCGAGTCTCACGGGATCGTGGCGGAGTCGAGTAAAGAGTGATGAGTCTGACTATTTACGATCCGAGACATCTCGCCGAGTCAGGATTCTTTCAGTTTCTGTTTCGTGCCCTGAAAAAGGAGGGGGCGAACGTTGTCGACGAAGTTCCTTTTCCGTCCCAATCCCGAACGGATCGTCATCACGAAGGAGCTTGGGCGCGGATCGATGGAGCCTTGGTCTTTTTCGACATGAGCGATCATGTCTTCGATTTCGACTTGTCGGCACTACAGCGGGCCGATCTCTACCTGAAAGCAAACCTGAATCGATCGATCGCGAAGAAAGTTTTTGTCAGTGAAGGTATTGAGGATGTGGGGGCAAAACTTCGCCCGTTTACTTTTCTCCCGCCTTCCCTCCGTCGCTGTCAGAAGATAGGGGCCATGCGACTGAGAAAATGGCTCCGCGGACCGACTCTCTTTCATGTTGTTGGCGTCTATGAAAATCCGCCAGCACGGGGTGAAGCGGATCCGTTCCTCTCTCCAGGGACTCGGATCGAGCCCCATGTCATGCATTTCTGGGTGCGGTGGCATTTTGCTCAGGCGGTTCGGGAAAGCCAGCTTTCCGGGATCTCTCGCCTGACAAGCCGCGGGAACCGAACGATTGAAGACGGGATCCATGTGAAGGCTAATCTGAACCATCAGCTTTACCTTTTGAGAATGGCCTCATCGGGCTGCACGGTCCTCAACACCTTCCCCCATGTAGTCTATCCGTGGAAAGTCCTCGAGTCGATCGCCCTTGGCCGCCCATTCATCGTCGAGCGAGAACCGTTAGTTGAGATTCCCGAAGCATTCCGCCCCGTGGTCGATACACACTTCCTTGAGGTCCTCCCTGGTTTTGGATCGTTTGATGCTAGTGCTTCTCTCGGGGAGCCGAAATCCTACAGAATCCTCGAGGTGCCTTCGTCACAAGCTATTCGCGAAGGTTTTGAAAGAGTGACGGCGGTTTTGAGGGACCGGGAGCGCATGGAAACCATGGCGGATGCCTGCCGGGAGTTTTCGCGGGACCGACTTAATCCGGAGTTCATCGTCAGCTGGTTACGGAAAGAGGTGGCTCGTTTGTAATGAAAATCCTGGTCCCCATTTTACGGTTCAATTGGTACCGGACTTTGGCTCCCGTTATCGATGAGTGTCTGCGCCGCGGGCATGAAGTTACGTGTTTACACAACGATTCGGAGCGCAATTTCGAGTCGAACCGACCAAACGACAGACTCTTCCCGCGGTTTCAACACGGAACTCCCCTCGTTGACGGATACCGTAATGACGATGAGTTGTATCGAAAGATACTCGGCGGTGATCATGAGTATCTTCTCAGTATTGATCTCCCGCTGCGTGAGTGGATCGAGGATCCCAAGTGGTCTGCTCGCAAGTTTCAGTATGTTTCTATAACGACCCCTGACACCCTGAAGCGGCTGCATGATCGGGAAACGGTTGCGGCTGTCGACTGCTTCGCCCTCCGAACCGAGTATGAGTTGGAAGCCACGATTCTCGATCGCACGACGGACTATCGTAGTCTCTATGAGGAGGCTTGTTCGCTGGAGAAAGATGGATTGCGCTACAAAGGATTTGTTGAGCCTCGCTTGGGGAAGGAATGGAATCCGGAGCTTGTGGATGAATTTAGGCGCAAATCGCGAATCTGCGGATACCCACTTCTCGACGCGTTGAACCTGGTTGATCGGGATGAATTTCGAAAGCAATTGGGGGTTGAATCGGGACGCCCAATCATCGGGTTTTGGGCGACTCCAACTGCGGGGCGGGGAGCTCATGCGAGTTGGGATTGGATTTTTGCCGAGCAGCGGATGCACTATTTTTACGCAAAAGCGATTCGCGCCTATGGGATTCGTGGTATCGCGATGCCCTATGTGAACGAGGCGCATTTAGTTCGGTCTGTTTATGATTTCGCTCAGAAGAATGGTGCCTTTCTTGTGACCAAATTGAGGCATTACCAAAAGCCGGGAGAGAGTGTTTATTCGACTTATACGGATCGGGTTCTTGGAGAGGATTGTTTTTATCCGCATTCGGCGATGTCCTTGGCGGCGGTAAGCGATTTGATGATCGGTTTCACGACGAGTGGGACTCCAGAGGCAGTTTGGTCAGGGAGTCCAGTCTTGGACATTGAAGTGCCTGGATCGAGGAGGGACTTACTGTGTAAAAGCCTCCATATCTGGGATGGAATGTTGAATCATCCGGGGGTTGTGCGTTCGATGACCTCACAGAAAGTGAAAACGGATCTGGCAGATAAAAACCTTGAGAGTTTTCGTTTCGATGCGAAAGCGAGAGAAGACTACATGAAGAAGTTTTGTGGTCCGGAGGGCGGCGGTTATTCCGCGAATGTACTCGACGCTGTTGAGAACCTGACTGGAAATTGAGGAGAGAATGAAATATTTGTGTATCATCCCAGCCCGTAAAGGATCCAAGGGAGTTCCAGGGAAGAATATGATCGAGGTTGCGGGAAGACCATTGATTTCTTATTCGCTGGAAACGGCGAAGGCGGCATTTGAGGGACGATCGGATGTCACAATATTTGTATCTACGGATTCTCAAGAGATCCGAGAATATGCCGAGAGTCAGGGGATCGAGGTGCCTTTCCTTCGTCCGGATAAGATATCGGGGGACAAGTCTCCTTCCATCGATTTTGTCATTCATGCCTTGGATGAGTTTTCGAAGAAGGGGACCCATTTCGAAGCAGTGATCATCTTGCAACCGACTTCTCCTCTTCGTCCGGTCGGGGCTGTTCGGGAAGCGATGACCATGATGGAAGAGAACCCTGGGAGCGATTCGTTGATCACGGCTTTTGAGGATCCCTCTTTGAATATCGATATTCTTTATCATCGCGCGGATTCCGGCTATGGGCTGGCGGTTTCGAAGACTCATAATGCTGGAGGGAGACGTCAGGATTTGCCTCCGGTTTATGTGCGGAATGGAGCGATTTATATCGTCCGAAGCGATTACTTGAAAAGAACCCGCCGCTTGATTGCCGATAGTCCTCTCATTTTGGTCATGGATGAAAAGGTCTCCGTGAATGTCGATGCGATGGAAGACTTGAAGAAGGTGAAAGATATCTTGGAGAAATGAATACGAATTGGTTCGAGGAACTTTCAGAGGGGAACCGTAAGCCTTTGGTAGTTGCAGAGGTGGCCCAAGCCCACGAAGGCTCCCTTGGCATCGCGCATAGTTTTATCGATGCTGTTGCAGCCACGGGGGCCGATGCGATAAAATTCCAGACTCATATGGCCGATCGGGAGAGCACGCTCCGAGAGCCGTGGAGAATCCCTTTCAGCTACGAAGACGGCACCCGTTTTGACTATTGGAAGCGAATGGAATTTACTCCAGAGCAGTGGAAAGGTCTTGCCGATCATTGTTCAGAGAAGGGGCTGATTTTTCTGAGTTCTCCTTTCAGTTTTGAAGCGGTTGCGCTTTTGGAATCTTTGAACATGTCAGCATTCAAAGTGGCCTCGGGAGAGATCGAAAACTTCCCTCTTCTGGACCGTATCGCGAAGTGTGGAAAGCCAGTCTTGCTTTCCTCGGGCCTGAGTGACTGGGCGATCTTTGATCGCGCTGTAGAGAGGGTACGGGGTCATGGTGCGAAAGTGGGAGTCTTTCAATGCACGACCGCGTATCCCACGCGTGCGGAGGAGGTCGGTTTAAATGTGATTTCGGAGATGAGTGAGAGATACGATTGCCCAGTCGGGCTTTCTGATCATTCCGGCACCGTTTATCCCTGTCTCGCGGCTGCTTCGATTGGAGCAAAGCTTCTGGAGGTGCACGTTACCTTTGATCGGCAGATGTTCGGCCCGGATGCTCCGGCTTCTTTGAACCTTGCGGAACTGAAGAATCTTGTTGAGGGCGTCGATTTCATCGACCGGATGCGAAAGAATCCCTTGGACAAGGATCGTCCTTCGATTGATCTGCCGGGTTTAAGTCGGACCTTTGGGAAAAGTGTAGTGGCCAGCAGTGATCTTCCCTTTGGAACCGTTCTCCAAGAGGGAGATCTCGCCTTGAAAAAGCCAGGAGACGGATGTCCTCCCTCCGACTTTTACGAGATGGTCGGAAAGAAGTTAAATAAACCTTTGAAGTCCGATGATCCAATCCGTTGGGATGATTTGGACTAGGCTCGGTTTTAATCGAAAGGGTTCCCTGTTGTCATGAAGCAAAAGAAGAGAAAAGTTTGTGTCGTCGTTACGGCACGTCCGAGTTATTCGCGAATTAAAACAGCAATGGTGGCTCTTCGGGATCGGGATGATGTGGAATTGCAAGTCGTTGTCGCTGCCTCGGCATTACTGGAGCGATATGGGCGTGCGATTGACGTGATTCGACAGGACGGCTTCGAGGTTTCTGCAAGTGTAGTGAATGTGCTGGAAGGCGAGGACCTTCGTAGCATGGCCAAAACGACTGGCTTGGGGATTATCGAAATGGCTTCGGTCTTGGATTCGCTCAAGCCGGACGTGGTTGTCTCGGTTGCGGATCGATACGAAACGTTGGCGACGGCCGTGGCGACTTCCTACATGAATATTCCGCTTTGCCACATTCAGGGCGGAGAGGTCACGGGTTCGATCGATGAAAAAGTGAGGCATGCGATTACAAAGCTTTCGGATCTTCATCTCGTCTCGAACGAGAAGGCCCGTGATCGAGTGATTCATATGGGAGAAGTTCCGGAAAAGGTGCACGTCACTGGTTGTCCTTCTATTGATATTGCTGCGGAGGTTCTGGCGGAACCTCTTCGTCCGCTTGGATTTCACCGTAAATATGGCGGAGTCGGCAAGGAACAAGATCTTTCCGATGGATATGTGGTCGTTCTTCAACACCCTGTAACGACCGAATACGAGGCGGCTCGTAGGCAGGTGATGGAGACTCTGGAGGCCATCTATGAGTTTAATCGGCCGACACTTTGGTTTTGGCCGAATGTGGATGCAGGTTCGGATGGGACATCGAAAGGAATCCGTTCCTTTCGGGAGAATCGGGGCGCAGAGAACATTCATTACTACAAGAACATGGAGCCGCGAGATTTCTTGCATTTGCTGAAAGGATCCATCGGGATCGTAGGAAACTCCAGTGTTGCGATTCGGGAATGTTCGTTCCTCGGTGTAAGAGCGATTGATATTGGAAGCCGACAATCAGGACGGGACCATGGGGCCAACGTGGTCAATGTGGATTACGATAGGAAACAGATTCTCCAAGCATTGAACGATTGGGAAGTTGGAGAGGCTGTGGAGCCGGACCTGCTTTATGGGGACGGCAAAGCAGGGGTCCGAATTGCCGATATCCTGGCAACTGCAGAGTTGAGCACGGAGAAGAAGCTGACTTACTGAGAACCCGAGCCTGATTCTTACTTCCTTGATTCTTGAGCCGGAAAATGAACATCCTCATAACCGAGCCGGAGCATTACTCTGAAAAGGCCCTAGGCCTCTACCGTTTCGCGGGAACGGTGAAATTGGGGGTGGATCGAGATCGTTCCTTGAAGGATCAAGTCGAGGGTGTGAACGTGTTGGTCATCCGGCTGCGTTTTCGTATCGACCGCGAAGTCTTAGACGCAGCTACCGATCTTCAGGTGATCGTCACACCAACAACGGGGTTGGATCATCTTGATTTGAAAGAGCTCGATCAGAAGGGCATCCGAATTCTTTCGCTCAAGGGAGAGACCGAATTTCTTCGATCCATCCCCGCGACCGCAGAATTAACTTGGGGGCTTCTCCTGGCGGTTCGAAGAGGAATTGTTCCGGCGGCATCTTCCGTGACGAATCGAATTTGGGAGCGGGACCTTTTTCGGGGAAGAGATCTGAAAGGAAAGGTTCTGGGCATTGTTGGATGCGGGCGGATCGGTTCGATTATGGTCGGATATGCGAAAGCCTTTGGAATGACCGTACTCGTTCACGATTTGCAGACGATTCAGATCGATGGAGTGGATCAGGTCCCGTTGCAGGAGCTCTATCGAAGATCGGACGTGGTGAGCATTCATCTCCCTTTGGAGGAGGAAACCCGCGGATTCGTGGACCGTGCCGCATTTACGGAAATGAAGGATGGAGCTGTGTTTCTGAACACAGCACGAAGCGGGATTGTTGATGAAAATGAAATGCTAGAGGCCTTGAAAAGCGGAAAGCTCGCGGGTGTCGGTGTGGATGTCATCAGCGGTGAGGACGCCTTCGCTGGAAAGGTTCCTGAGAAGCATCCTTTGCTCGAGTATGCGGACACCGCCGGGAATCTTGTCATCACCCCGCATATCGGTGGAGCCAGTTGGGATTCAATGCATGCGACTGAAGATTTTTGTGCGGAGCGATTCGTCGACCTGTGCCGCGATGCGGATCTCTAGGTGAATGGGAAAAACTGCGTCGGCATGAATAGAGTATTCTTAAGGGTGCGTAAGTGCCTCCGCCCCATTCTTAGACTAGTTCTTCGTGTTCTTGGACGCCGTGGTCCCGTAAGAGGGGTGTATCAGACCTCTCGTGACTATGCAGAGCGAAGCCGAGAACAACGTGAAAATGGGGTCCGATACGCTCCGATTTTTCCCGAGGAAATCACTGAACGCCCCTATCCTTTGAGCCTGGCAGGAGATCTACAGGGAGAGTTTTCCAAGCTTCGCCTCCACACAGCCCCCGAGTGCTTTGTCCTAGGAATTCCGAAGGGTAGAGTTTTGTCAAATCGAGGTACCGTGCTGACCCCGGGACACAAACTCTTGTTTGATGTCTCGAATCAGATGAGTGTGAGAAGGGATTTTGCGAAGGTGCAATTTCATCAAGCTTTTCAACGCAACATCTTTCCTCCAATTCGCCGGGTTCAGGGGCGTGTAGCGGTGTTGGTTACCGCGGCAGGGGGAAATTACTTCCACTGGCTCACGGAGGCGCTACCACGATTGCGATTGTTGGAAATCGCAGAAGGGGGAATTGATCGTATTGACTCTTTTGTCGTGAATCAGGGAGCTTCATTTATCGGTGAAAGTCTCGATTTATTGGGGGTTCCACTCAGTCGCCGTATTGATACCGATTGGAACACTCACTTGAAAGCCGATGAGCTCCTTGTGCCTTCGCTGCCGGGAGTTACTTTAAATCCTCCACGGTGGGCCTGTTCCTTCCTCCAAGAGAGGATGCTCCCTCATGGTGCCCCCTCGGGAAAAGGTCCTCGTATCTATATTCGGCGAGGCCAGACGAATCGGAGGTTTGTTCGTAACGAAGAAGAGATTCTCGCGGTTCTGGAGGATTTCGGTTTTGTATCAGTGGATCCGGGGGAGTTCGATTTGAAGGAGCAAATCGCCATTTTCCGAGACGCGGAAGTCATCGTGGGTTCTCACGGAGCAGCGCTGGCCAATTTGCTTTGGTGCGGGTCCGGAACTAAGGTCTTAGAATTGTTGCCACTTCACCGCCCAGGAAAATGGTTTTGGCCCTACTGTTATTGGGCTTTGTCGGCGTCTTGCGATTTGGATTACCATTGTTTGCAATCGCTAGAGACAGACGGGGACCATGATAAGGAACTGTATGCGGATCAATCGTTCTCCTCTACGGAGATTCGTCAATGGTTGGAGCATCACGTTTGAAGATGGAAATCAGGCGGTATGACCGCCAGAATTGAAAGAGTTTCATGAAAATTGCGATTATTGGTTTGGGTTATGTTGGACTTCCACTTGCGATTCGTTTCGCGTCGTCGGGATCGGAGGTGCTGGGTCTCGACACGGATCCCTCGAAGGTGGAGAGCCTTTCGCGGGGTGATAGTTATATTCGCCACATTCCATCTACAGAGGTGGCCTCTCTCGTGGAGAGAGGGGCTTTCGAAGCTTCCACGGATTTTTCCCGCGTAGCTGAGGTCGAAGCAATTTTGATTTGTGTGCCGACTCCACTCGATGTTCACCGGGAGCCGGATCTTTCCTATGTTCTTCAGTCTGGCGCCGGGATTGCCCCGTATTTGGATTCTGGATTGAAAACTGTGAAGGGCGAAATAAGGCCGAAGTTAGTGGTTTTGGAATCGACTACTTATCCGGGGACCACGGACACTGAGCTAAGGGAGGTTCTGGAGAAAGGATCCGGCCTGAAAGCTGGAGTTGGATTTCATCTGGCCTATTCGCCGGAACGGGAAGATCCCGGGCGGACCGATCACTCCGTCCGAACGATTCCGAAGGTGATGGGAGGATACACGGAAGCTTGCCTCAAGCGTTGCGAGGAACTTTATTCAATGGCCGTGGATCAGATCCATCCGGTATCGTCCTGCCGGATTGCCGAAGCGACCAAGTTGACGGAGAATATTTTCCGTTCGGTGAACATCGCTCTGATGAATGAGCTGAAAGTCGTCTTCCACGAGATGGGAATCGATGTTTGGGACGTTATTGACGCCGCCTCGACAAAACCGTTTGGCTATATGCCGTTCTACCCCGGTCCTGGACTGGGAGGGCACTGTATCCCAATCGATCCCTTCTATCTGACGTGGAAGGCCCGCGAATACGGAAAGCATACTCGGTTCATAGAGCTGGCGGGAGAGGTAAACACCGATATGCCGGACTATGTGATTGGACGTGTGGCAGAAGTCTTGAACGAAGAGGGTAAAGCGATTCGCGGGTCGAAGATCCTCTTGCTGGGAATCGCCTACAAACCAGATGTGGACGATGATAGGGAGTCTCCTTCGTATGCGCTCATGAGTCGTTTGGAACGGAGAGGAGCCGCAGTCTCCTACAACGATCCATACGTTCCCGAGATTCGTTCGCTGCGACACTATCCCGAGTTTGCCGGTAGAAAGTCAGTCGAGATAAGTGCGGAGTACGATCTGATTCTGCTGGCGACGCATCATTCCGAATATAGGGAGTATGATTTCTCCTATTTTGAAGTTCCCATTGTCGATACGAGAAGTTGTTTGAAGTATCCGGGGCTGCGCTATGTGAAAGCCTAGTCATCGCTGGGTTCCGACGGAGTAAGTGAAATAACTTAAAACCATCGTAGAACCGTAAATTTTTGATCAGTGAATTCTACGCATCTTACAGCATTAATAGTGACTCTCGTCTTTTACGGGATTCTTGGCCTAGCTTTTCTCGGGTGGGCGAAGGCGTTCCTGTTCGCTGCGAGAATTTCCAAGAAAGAATCCGATTCGATACCGCTTTCATTCCTCGTGTGGGCGGGTTGGGCCTGCGTTCTTTTTCTTTTGGGGGTTATTCATTTCTTTTTACCGATAACTGTGTATGCGATGGTGCCGATTCTACTCGTCGGCATCTGTCTTTCGGTTCTTCTTCTTGATTGGAGAAAAATCGCGGAGGCAGGTCAGTCTGTGTCTGAGGGAAAGTTATACAAGGTGGTGCTGGCTTTGTTGGTGTTCGGCCTTCTCTTATGGTCTTGTTGGATTGCCTCGCGAGGCATGATGGCTCCCCGTCAGTTTGACTCCGGCCTTTATCACTTAAACTCGATTCGCTGGTTGAATGAATACCCCCTGATCCCAGGATTGGGAAATCTTCACGGGCGTTTAGCTTTTAATTCCAGCTTTTTCACTTTTGTGGCGGCATTAAATATGTACCCGATTTTCGGGTATGGAAGATCTGTCGCCAATGGATTTCTTCTCATCCTTTCGGTAGTTACTTTCCTGGAGCTTTTACTTCCTCTCCTGAGACGGCCGAGTCAGGTTTTCCATTTGTCCCCGATTCTTTGGGCCATTCCATTGTTTTGTCTCCCGGTTCTCGCTTTCTGGAGTCTCTCTTCCTCCGGAATCAGCTCACCTTCGCCGGATCTAACTTCGAATCTCTTGCAGCTGGTGTTGTTTGTTCTCTTTGCCAGACTGGCCGTCAGGTTTTTCACCACGAGGGAGGTGGTTTCATCCGAGGCTTTGATTTTTTCTCTCCTGGGTGCAACCGCATTAACAGTGAAACTCAGCAGCGTTGCTTTCTGTGGGATTATGATGGGTCTCCTTTGGGTCGGGATTCTGTGTTCTCGGGGAAAACGACTTCGGCTTGCAGGTTGGTTTCTATTCGCAGCCTTTCTGGTCCTAGTACTGCAGGCAGGAAGAGGTGTTGTTTTGTCGGGTGCTCCATTGTACCCCTCGACTCTCGGGTATCTTGAACTTGATTGGTCTGTGCCGCTCGAGAGCATAGAGAACGAGCACCACTGGGTCTCTTCCTGGGCTCGTCAACCGGGTTCCCATTTTAAGGAAGTGCTAGGCTCTTGGTACTGGTTTGGACCGTGGCTCGACAGAATGAGCTCTGAGTTCACGGAAGTCGTTTTCCCGTTGATCCTTTTTTTGATTGTTGGATCTGCGTCAGTCGTTTTCTGGAAGATGAGTAGAATAAACGGAAAAGAGCATTGTCTGCGTGTGGGCGTTTTGCTTTTGCCGCTAATCGCGGCATTGGTTTTTTGGTTTTTTACCGCTCCAGATCTCCGATTTGCAAATGCGTTCTTCTTTCTCCTTCCCATCTTGGCGATAGCTGGAATCCTTTCGGGGATTCAGTCTACTGGTCGTAGGAATGTGATGGTGATGATGACATTGTTCTTTTTTATATTCGGAAATTCCAATCTGATCTATTGGGTTTATCAGAATCGGGACTCTGTCAGAATCATCTCCCGAGAGGGCTGGCGGCCGACAGAGAAAGTTACATTAGAAGCGAAATTGACGAAAAGTGGATTGTCGGTCTTTGTCCCTGTTTCGGGTCAGCTGACGTGGGATGCTCCTTTGCCTTCGACTCCTTTTCTCAACGAGAATCTTCGTTTGCGGAAGTCCGATAGCCTTGCTTCAGGATTTACTGTCCAGCCGCCGGACATAGTGGTGGATTCTAAAAGTAGGCTCCATTGAGAATCTTTTTTTTGTCGATCCTTTATAATCGAACGAGAATACCTAGAATCAAGTTATATGAAATTCTTAATCTCTGGAGTAGCCGGATTTATTGCGTCGAGGACCGCCCTTTTCCTTCTGGAGCAAGGACACGAGGTTGTCGGCATTGATAATCTGAATGACTATTACGATCAGCGGCTCAAGTTGCATCGGCTGACTACACTGGGACGGTTTGCCTCGGCTGATCCCGAGAGATTGTCTATTCTCGAGAGATCTGTGAGGGCGGATAAGGAGGTCGTTCCCCATATCGATATCGATACCCCGCGATTCTCATTTAGAAACCTCGATATCGAAAATAAGAGAGATGTTTTAACGCTGTTCGAAGAACATTCGTTCGATGCGGTTCTTAACCTAGCCGCGCGTGCCGGAGTCCGCTACAGCATGGAGAATCCGGACATCTACATGATGACGAATGCGATGGGGACTCTTCACATCTTGGATGGGATGAAGAATACTGGGGTGAAGAAGATGGTTCTCGCGTCGACCTCGTCCCTCTACGCCGGACAGGAGATGCCGTTTACCGAGGATCTCGCAGTCAATACTCCGATTTCGCCTTATGCCGCTTCGAAGAAGGCGGCTGAAGCGCTCTGCTATAGCTATCGGCATCTGTACGATTTGGACATTTCCGTATGCCGATACTTCACTGTCTTCGGTCCGATGGGGCGGCCTGATATGTCGCCATTCCGCTTCATTCGTTGGATTGCCGAGGGGGAACCTTTGGTACTATTTGGAGACGGCAGCCAATCCCGCGACTTTACGCATGTCGATGATATTGCCCGCGGAACCATCGCCGCTCTTCAGCCAGTTGGGTATGAGGTATTCAATCTGGGAGGAGGGAATAATCCGATTTCGCTCAAGCAATTCATTGCCTGGGTCGAGGAGATGCTCGGGAAAAAGGCGAAAATCGATCGCAAGCCGTTCCACAAGGCCGATGTGATGGAAACCTGGGCCGATATTTCCAAAGCCGAACGGATGCTGGGCTGGAAGCCCGAAGAAGGAATTCACGAGGGTGTGCAGCAATGCGTGGATTGGTATTTGGAGAACCGTGATTGGTTGTCGAAGGTGCGGGTGTAAAAGGCGAGAGATGGCGAACGTCGAACGCCGAACGTTTAACACTAAACATCGAACGAAGACCATTTAGCGTTGGATGTTTAACGTTCGATGTTGAATGTTCGCCATCTAAATTCGATCAAGATATTTTGTGTAAGTATTCAATAGATTCTAGCGAATCCCCAAAATGGATTCTCGAAGAAGGTTATGATCTCGAAGAGCGACTTCTCTTGTTTTCTGCGTCGATTATTACACTGACCGATGGAATGCTGAAGAGTCGGGCAGGGAATCATGTCGCGGCGCAGCTCCTCCGCTCGGGAACCTCTCCGTTTCCCAATCATGGAGAAGCTCAGGCGGCTGAGTCGTTGAAGGACTTCATTCGCAAATTGAAAGTATGCTTGAAGGAACTTCGAGAGACTTGGCGCTGGTTACGTTTGCTTGATAAAGTTCCGCTGGCAGAAGATGTGGTCGCCGTGAAAGAGCTTATTCGAGAATCCGACGAGTTGATCCGAATCTTTTCAGCAAGTATTAGGACGGCCGAGAAGAGAAAAGGGTGAAGATGGCGAACGTTAAACTTTCAACGTCCAACATTAAACATTGAACGAGAACTATTTAGCGTTCGAAGTTCAACGTTCGCTATCTTTAACGTATGACTAAACCTCAAAATAGCTTCCACGCTCCTCAGCTTCCCGGAGGAAATTCTTTCGACGATCTGCGGGTCGATATTGCCGAGGCGCATCGGATTGCCGATCAGATTTCTTGTGAAAAGCATTCCATTGCGGTTCCGGCTTGGAAAGGGAAGTTGCGGCTTTTGACCCACCGCATTCTTCGGAAGCTGAACCTGCACGAAGCTCTGGTTGTCAACGGGGTGATGTCCGGTTGGTTGCGTGATTTTCGGTCCTACTGGAGCGAGGTGCTTGGAGGCCGACCCATTTGGAAGGCTCTGGATTTCTTTTTACTCGCTCATGACTACCGTCGGAGTCAGCAACACGCGAAGCCCTTGGAGTGGGATGATGCGGGGCGTCACTTGGAAAATTGGCAGCAGCCCGGTCAAGTGTATCAGATTCTCCAGCAAGTGGAGCGGTTCGCGCTCAACCCTTACGTCCATCCACCGGTGTGGAAATTTCTGGAGCCCAAAATGAGGGTTTTGGAGTATGGATGCTCGTCCGCGCCGTATTATCACTGCTACCGGAAGTTCTTTTCCCATCGGGAGCAGTCATGGGTCTTGGCCGATATCCCCAATTTCCCCTTCCACTATGGAAAGTATCTTTATCGCAGTGACAAAGATCTGTCCTTTGCGACCATCGACGTCGAGAACTATGACGACCCGCTGAAGAGCGAAGCGAAGTTTGATGCCATCATTCTGACAACAGTTCTTGAGCACCTTGAGAATCCGAAAGAGATCGTGGCCTATCTTTTGGACCGCCTCAGGTCCGGCGGAGTCTTTCTCTTTGATTATATTCGGTCAGAAGGAACGGGACTCGATCACCCCGGCTCGTTGGAGCAGAGGGAAGAGTGTTTGCGGATCATTCGAGAGCAAACAACCGTCGAGGATGGGCAAATCGGAGATTCTTCGGAGACGGTCGATCTCTGCGTCGTTCGGAAAAAGTAGAGACTTCGGTCCCTTCCCGGTGTCATTCATCGGTCTCAGAATCCATTCTATCGATTTCCAATGCTTAGCCGCCTGAAAGAACGCCTTCGTCTGGAGGCAAGGGTCTGGTCTGGTCGCAAAGAGGCAAAGTCCTCAAACGCCCGGATTGCTCTCTTTCACGATTTTGCACCGCCTCCAACCGGGGGAGGGCATCAGTTCCTGCGCGCCTTGATGGCGGAGTGGGAACGCATGGGAATTGAGGTAGCTGTCAATTGCCTGCCGGACTCGGCTGAAGCCGTGCTGATCAATAGCTTCAACTTTACCTCGGATCTGTTGAGACGGTTGTGGGATCGTGATGTTCGAATGGTGCACCGGGTCGACGGCCCTCTTCAGGTGTACCGGGGATTTGACGATGGCACCGATTTGGAGATTGCTCGTCTAAATCGTGAGTTCTCTTCGGCCTCGATCTTTCAGTCGGAGTTCAGCCGCAGTGAGAACGACCGGCTCGGATTTGGACTGTTGCCGGGCCCTGTCATCTGCAACGCGGCGGATCGGACGATCTTTCAGCCTCGGCAGGGGAAATTTCCTTCTGGTAACAAGCCCATCCGGGTGATCGCGGCCAGTTGGTCAGACAATCCCAATAAAGGTCTCGATGTGTTCCAATGGCTGGAGAAGAATTTGGATTCCTCGCGGTTCCAGTTTACTTTTGTCGGGCGGGCTCAGATGGAATTTGAAAATCTTCGGCACATTCCGGCCGTTCCCAGTGATGAGCTCGCCACACTGTTGAGGGAAAATGACATTTTCCTCACGGCGAGCCTGAACGATCCTTGTTCGAATTCGGTAATCGAAGCCCTGACGGTAGGATTGCCCTGCGTCTATCGTCGCAGTGGGGGACACCCGGAATTGGTCGGGAAGGCTGGAGCCGGATTTGATTCGCCGGAAGAGATTCCGGATCTTTTGGATGAAGTTGGGCAAAATTGGGCCAAGTATGCGGGCGAGATTCGGGTTCCCGAAATCACCTCTGTGGCGAAGGAATACTTGCGGGTGTTGGAGGTGACTCCGTAGCCATGCACTTTTCAGCGGAGAAGAGCGTCATTCAATTGGAGGGCGGAATGAATTCCGCGCTCCGAAAAGAACCGTTCGGCGTGGTTATGTTGTTGGGGCTTGAAATCATAAACACTTCAGTTCTGCCGAGAATTAAATGAAGATGATAAAAAAGATGGCGGGCTTGGGACTGCAGATGCGCACTCGCCTGTGGCGTGAGTATTCGCGGCTTGTCTTGGTTCGTGATAACGCGGGCTGGGCGATTGATGTGGAAATGAAGGCGGTCGGCGAAATCTCCCGCCGGATCGGCTTGAACGTGAAGGAAAAGGACTTCTGGCAACGGTACTCAAAGCGACAGTCTATTTTTTGGGGAAGCCAGTTCAGTCTATTAAAAGATGACTGGTTGAAGAACGAACATCGGAATGCGACCGCAATGTTTCACGGTTTGCCGGGAACGGGCCATCCCGAGTTTGATGAGTTGTTTTCCCGAATCGAAAAGCACAAGGACCAATTGCAGCGGGTGCAGGTGACCCACCGGGAGATGGAGGAAGCATTGGTCTCGGTCGGGATTCGCAAAGAGATTCTCCATCGCATACCGATCGGGATCGACGGTCGCGTTTTCCAGCCGTTCAGTCACACCGATCGGGAAAGAACGCGGGCGACCTTGGGAGTGCCGGGAAATGCCTTTGTGGTTGGCTCTTTTCAGAAGGATGGAAACGGATGGGGCGAAGGGCTCGAACCGAAATTGATCAAAGGGCCGGATCTCTTCGTGGAAGCCTGCGCTCTTCTCGCCGCGGCTCATCCGAACGTTTTCGTTCTTCTCAGCGGTCCAGCCCGTGGGTACGTAAAGGAGGGGTTGAAGGAAAAGGGAGTACCCTTCGTTCATCGACAGTTTGAGAATCCAGAAGAAGTCGGGACTCTATATCCCGCGTTGGATGCTTACTTGGTTTCCTCGCGTCAAGAGGGTGGCCCCAATGCGATCCTCGAATCCATGGCGACCGGGGTGCCCCTAGTTTCGACTCCTGTCGGTCAGGCAACGGACTTGATTCATGATGGAGAGAACGCTTTGTTGGTCCCCAAAGAAGACAGCCAGGCGATGGGGGAGGCCCTTTTACAGATCGCTCGGGGAGAGGTGGACCGGGATTCCTTACGGAGTCACGGATTTGTTACCGCGCAGGAAAATGATTATCGGTCGCAGGATCCTCTCTGGAAGAAGTTTTTTGAGGGATTTGTTGAGTGAGGAATCAGAATGGTTGCATCCATTCGCCTATGCCGATGGTAGGAGGTTGAGAGGGTCATGAATCATCGTTTTCAGCGATACGTTGTTCGTCCATTTGAGATTCTCCTCAAATGCCCGCTCCGTTTCGCCCTCGGTCGCCTATTTCCGTCGAAGTCTCCACGGGTCTTCTACGGCTACGAGCGTATTCCTTCGCGGAATGAGCCCGCATCTGGCGGTATCGTGAAATTGCAGGATCTTTCGGAGGTCTATCCGAACTGTCGTTGGCGGGCGAATACTCTCTATCTGATCAGTAGTTGCTATCCTTGGACGGTCCGTTGGCAGGTGAGGGTCGCTCGCTTTTTCGGGGCAAAGATTATTCTGAATCAGAATGGAGTCGCCTATCCCGCTTGGAAGCCGGAGGGATGGGAGATCGAGAACGAGCGTGCCGCTTGGGTTCACCGACGAGCCGATGCCGTAGTTTACCAAGCAGGGTTTTGCCGTCGTTGCGCTCTCGAATGGTTGAAGGTGGAGGAGCCGGAATATTCGCGGGTGCTTCTCAACCCGGTGGACGTTCATGCCTTTGGCCCATCTGCAGAAGGTCGTAGTGCCGAAGGGACGTATGATGGATCTGGACGGATTCCGTTTCGCATTCTTCTCGCGGGATCTCACCAGTTTGCCTACCGCGTGCGTACGGCTTTGGAAGCGCTCGCGAAGCTCGATGAGGAGTATCGGATGATCGTTGCCGGGGCTTACAATTGGGGAGAATCTCAGGAGGATGCGCTGGCCGAGGCTCGGGGTTGGGCTGTAGACCTAGGAGTATCGGATCGAGTCGATTTTCAGGGTCGCTACTTGCAAAGTGAGGCGCCCGCTCTGTTTGCGCAGGCAGAGGTTCTTTTGCATACCAAAGTGATGGATCCCTGCCCGCGGCTGGTCGCCGAAGGGTTGGCCTCCGGGCTGCCGGTTGTCTATGCGGGCAGCGGAGGATTACCGGAGATGGTCTCTTCTGAGGCTGGAGTCGCGGTCGAGTCTGTCGAAGATTTTGAACGAGAGCGTCCCGCGGACCCGAAACAATTTGCCGAGGCGATTCGAAAGGTTAGAGCGGAATACACCTTGTTCCGCGAAGGTGCTCGGCGCTGTGCAGAGGAGCGTTTCAACCGGGATGAATGGTTGAAGGCTCATGGCGAATTAATCCGAACCGTTCGTGCCCAATTGTAGGAGGGTTGCTTAAGCGCCCTCCGCTGCCTCTCCGTTACTCCCATTGGAGCCCAATTATGATTTCGAAAATCATCCTCAGAAAATCTTTGCTTATAGCTGTTCGTTAGAGGTTTGATTCGTCTTCTCCTCCTAGGTGGGAGCTAAAGCAACCCACCCACATTCAATGACGCCAAGAATTTCCATCCTCCTCCCCGTCTACAACGGGGAGAAGTATCTCCGGGCTGCGATTGAGAGCATCGTCGCTCAGTCGTATCCGCATTGGGAGCTCCTCGTTTTGGATGATG
Organism: Puniceicoccus vermicola; assembly: GCF_014230055.1. Taxonomy (NCBI): domain Bacteria; kingdom Pseudomonadati; phylum Verrucomicrobiota; class Opitutia; order Puniceicoccales; family Puniceicoccaceae; genus Puniceicoccus; species Puniceicoccus vermicola. The sequence goes on from NZ_JACHVA010000046.1 coordinate 41,967, forward strand.
GCTCGACCGACGGATCGTTGGAAATCGCTCGATCCTTCACGGATGAGCGTGTCCGGGCTCTGCCCAACGACGAGAATCTGGGTGTGGCCAAAACTTTGAACCGTGCCATAGACAAAGCCCGAGGGGAGCTAATCGCTCGAATGGACGCGGATGATGGAGCGTTGCCGGAGCGGTTGGCTAAACAGGTAGAGTTTTTGGAAAAGAACCCGAATGTTGATTTGCTTGGCACGAATGCCATTTCAGCGGAAACCGGCGAGTCTACCTTTGCCGTTCCCACCGAGCACGAAGACATTCGATGCAACCTCCTCTTTAACTGTAGTTTTCTTCATCCGACAGTCATGTGGAGGGCAGAGGCCTTTCGCGAAAAGGGATTGGTCTATGAAGAGACTCCCACCGCGGAAGATTATGATCTCTGGGAGAGGGCTTGTTCCCAGATCCGCTCTGCGAATCTTTCCGAGCCTCTCCTGCGGTATCGTAATGATCCCGAGGTCAAGGTCACGGCCTACGTGCGGCAGCAAAAAGAAGGAGGTCGTCGTATTCGCGAACGAGCCCTTCGTCGGTTGGGCATGAAGCCTTCTCGCGAAGAGATGGAGGTTCACCACGCGGTGAGCTATGACAATCTGCCGCAGCCTGCGGTGGAGTTGTCTCGAGTGGATGAGTGGATGGGGGAGATTCTGCGGGCGAATCGTTCATCGGGGGTCTTGGACGAATCGGCACTGCGGACCCGTTTGCATCTCCAAAGGTATTATCACTTGGGCCGCAATCGTCCGGCGACGACCGTGCGCCGACTCTTGTGGGCCGGAAACGGGCTTGCTCGGGTTCCGACCGGGTTGGCCATTCGATCTCTGACGAAATTGGTTTGTTGCCGTAGCAACCCTTCGCGAGAGGGATGAGCATTGAGATGAAAACGCAGATCGCGAACGTTAAACGCTCAACTTTAAACACTAAACGTTAAACGGGTTCATTCGATGTTGGACGTTGAAAGTTTGACGTTCGATGTTCGCCATCTTTGCATTCCCCATGAAAGTTCTTCACCTCAGCACCTTTGATCGAATCAATGGCGCCTCGATTGCGGCCTACCGCTTACATCGGTCCTTGATCGAGAGCGGCGTCAATTCGGCGATGTGGGTGCAGAACAAAGTGACCTCGGATCCGACTGTCTTCGGTCCAAGGAAAGGCGCTGGAAAATACTGGTCACTAGCGCGACCGTGGCTGGATCGCATGGCACTGCTTCCGGCGAAAGCCTTTCGGGATTCGTATTCATCACCTTCATGGCTTCCGCGATGGGACCTCGGCCCAATGAAAGAGTGGAAGCCGGATGTAATTCATTTGCATTGGGTGCAGGGAGGTTTTGTGCCGATTGGACTATTGCCAAAGTTGGCCACCCATATGGGGCGGTCGATTCCGGTTTGCTGGACCTTTCATGACGAATGGGCGTTCTCCGGTCTGCGGCATTACCCGCCGTTTCCGAGAGAAGAGAATTTATCCAGCCTTTATCAGCGTTGGGAAGAAAAGATCCGGGCCCGGAAAACGAAAAGCTATGAGGGGCTAAACCTGACGGCGGTGGCCCCAAGCCGTTGGATGGCCGAAAGAGCCCAAGCGAGTTCTGTTTGGTCCGGACATCAAACGGAGGTTTTACCGAATCCAATCGATACGTCGGTTTTTCATCCCGTGGACCGACAAGTGGCCCGGAGGTTGCTCAAGCTTCCGCAGGATCAGCGGTTGGTTCTCTTTGGTTCCGAAGCCGGTGCCGGCGATCCTCGTAAAGGGTTCGACCTGTTGCGACAAGCCTGCCGAACCTTGGCGGATTCCGGCAATCGGTTTGGGTTGGTTTGTTTCGGGAATGGTTCGCCTGGCGATCTCGGGGATATTCCCTGTCACTCGCTCGGATGGTTGCACGACGATGCTTCCCTCGCGCTTGCCTATTCCGCTGCCGATATTGTCGTTCTGCCTTCGCGACAGGATAATCTGCCCAATACCGGAGTCGAGGCATTGGCGTGTGGTCGTCCGGTCGTCACCTTCGCCATTGGGGGAATTCCTGATATCGTGGATGATGGCGAGAGCGGGTTTCTTTGCCCAGAGGAAGACGCTGTGGCGTTGGAGGGCGCAATTCGGAAGCTTCTGGAGGACTACGATTTGCGGATCCGGATGGGGAAGACGGCCCGGGAAAGTGCGGAAAGGCGGTTTTCAACGGAGGTGGTTGTGCCGAGTTTCATTGAGCTGTACAAAGGTTTGATTGGGTGAGAATGAGGAAATCTTTTACCGTAGGAGGGTTGCTTTAGCGCCCTCCACTGCTCTCGGCTCGTCTGGCTCCCTCCGCTGCCTCTCTGCAAGAGTCAAAGCGGTGGAGGCATTCCCCGCTTTGTTTATCGCTGTTCGGCATCCACCTATGCGGAAACGAAATAATTGGGCAGTCGCTCAGGTGGGCGCTGAAGCAACCCACCCACAGTGAACAGATCAGATTCCATGACTCGTTGGTTATTCATCGGAAGCGTCTACCCTCCGTCATGGGAGGAGCGTTTTGGTGTGGGGTCGTCCCCGACCATTGATGTGCAACGTTCTCTGCTCGCGGGAATGAGTCGCAAGGGGTGGAAGCCGGACGCCATTTTAACGACTCCTCCGGTCCGTCTCTTCCCACGAGACCGATTTCAGTGGTTTCCCCGAGAACTGGGTGGGACGATCGAGGGGTATCCAGAAACACCATTGGTTTCTTTGGGGATAAACAACCTCGAGCCATTTAAAACGGTGGGGATCGCCGGGCAACTCAAGCGATACCTTTCGAGCTGGTGTCGGATGGTGCGTGGTGAGGGAGCCACCCCGAAGGTGTTCGTTTATAATTTGGGCCCCACGCATGAGCAGGGTGGTTTCTTGGCTGGGATATGTCGCTCTCTGCAGTTGCCGATGTATCCATTTATCACCGATTTGGATTTCTTGGACCGGGGAAGTTTTTCGCCCTCCACCTGGCGGTTTCGATGGCAGGTTCGGCTCCTGAAAGCGGCGGACAAGATTGCGGCCCTCAATCCAAATGTTCTTACGGAGTTTGGTTCCGGCAAGCCGACCCTGCATGTCCCGGGAATTGCGCCGGACGGGCCCTTTTTTCGTGAATTGCTTGATTGTCCGTTGCCGGATGCCTCTAGCGAGCTACCGACATTCCTCTATTCGGGATCTCTGAATCGTCCGCGGGGAATCATCCGATTACTGAATGCCTATGAGCAGGTAGGACCAGAAAGGTTCCGGTTGCGAATTACGGGCCGAGGACCGGAAGAAGAGCGCGTTCGAGAGGCCTCTGCGCGTCATAAGAACATTGAGTATCTTGGTTTTCTGAAGACTGAAAGAGAGCGACTCGAGGCAATGGCGAGTGCGGATGTTCTCTTGAACCCTCACGAAATCGATACGCCGGAAGCACGCTATCTTTTCCCGTCAAAGCTGGCTGAATACATGGCTTCTGGACGTCTGGTGGTGAGCTCGCTCCTTCCGGGAATGGCGGCTTTTCCTCTCGAAGAAATGATACTCGCCAAGGAAGACTCCGATGAGGCGTTTGCGGCGGCGATGGCCCGTGCATTGGAGATGACTGTGGAAGAAAGAAATCAAAAGGCTTTGCGAACACGGGAATGGGCCCGCAATCATTTTGATTGGGATCAGATCGCGGGTAATTTGGTCGATTTTCTGGAAAGAGATGTGCCGATTCAGGGTGCGCCCGGAAAAATTTCCGATTAGGGTGAAAATGAAAGTTGTTCATATTATTAATCGTCTAATCGGAGGGGGGGCGGAAGTGATGATTCCGCAAATTCATCGGCAACACTTGGCGGATGGAATTGATTCCTGGATCTTGAGCATGGAATCGGGGGATGATCGGGGAACGGAAAAGGTCGTTTCGTTTGGAAAGCGATATCCTCGATGGCAGGAACCATTTCGTTTGAGAAAGGTCCTCCGGCAAATGGAAGAGTCCGGATCGATCGATGTAGTTCACACGCATCTGACGCAGAGTCAGCTTTTTGGGAAATATGCGATTCGAGGACTGAAAAAAAAGCCGTTTTTGGTGACGACTGAGCATGATACGAGCAATCGAAGAAGGCATATTCCCGGCGGTCGAGTTTTCGACAGATTCCTCTATGAGGGTTACGACCGAATCATTTGTATCAGCGAAGGGGTTCGGGATTCGATGGAGGAGTGGTTGCCCAAGACTCGTTCTCTCTTGCGGGTGGCTTCCAATGGGGTCGATGTGGATGCTTTCATGCGGGGCGAGGTGGAACGGAGGGATGGTCCGCTGAGGTTTCTTTCGGTCGGGCGATTGACGGAGAAGAAGAATTTTACGACAGCGATTCGAGCGTTGGCCGCGGTCGAGCCTGCGGATTGGACCTACACTTTGGTGGGCGATGGAGAACAGAGGCCGGAATTGGAGAGCCTGGTCGATCGTCTCGGCGTCCGGGAGAATGTTCATTTTGCCGGATACGTCTCCGATGTGAGTTCCTTCTACGCGAAGAGTGACGTGTTTTTGTTCCCTTCTCTATGGGAAGGATTTGGTTTAGTGGCCGTTGAGGCGATGGCGGCGGGGTTGCCGGTCCTAGCCAGTGACGTTCCGGGATTGAGCGAAGTGATTGCGCGGGATGGCGTATCCGGGATTCTTCTGCCTTCGACGGAAGTGGATCAATGGGCCGGGGCAATTCGTAAGTGTCTCTCGGATCGAGACCTCACCCTGAGAATGGGGAAGGGGGCCCGCGAAAGGTCCCGCAATTACTCGATCCAGAAGACTGCAGATCGATATCGGGAAGTTTACGCGGAAATGTGCCGATGAACCAAAATCGAAGCAGTTTGCGGTCAGAGGCCAAGTTGCTGGCCCTGGTTTTTATTCTCGTCTACGGCTATGTCCTTGTCGCGGGTGTCCTTGTGCAAGAAGTCATTGCACCAGCTGTCACCGATGGGATGACTCCGGCGGGGTTCATTCCCGAACTGGATTCAGGACCTTTTCACGTGATGGCGGTGCAGATGTCGGAAGATATTCGCGCTCACGGCTGGGAGCGGTGGGAGCTGAATCCGGGGTGGTCCGCGAATCAGCCGGTCGGGATTATGGCAGCTGTTTACGCGATCACCGGGCCTTCGCCATTATACCTTCTCCCGCTGAATGCCGGGATTCATGGGCTTTCCGTCGTTTTGCTTTTCTTGATTCTCCGGGTCTGCGGCTTCCAATGGAAGGAAAGCTTGGTGGGATCGCTGCCGTTTGCGTTTTTCCCATCGACGCTTGTCTGGGTCGCTCAGTTTCACAAAGACGGTATCTATTGTCTGGGGCTTTTTGGTCTTTTTTTAGGGAGTCTGCTGATACTGGGTCAGGGAAAGTGGAGGCTTAAAATATTGGGAGTCTTGCTGATCCTTGCCGGAGCTGGGGCGATATCAGTGGTGCGAGATTATTCGCTTGTGGTTTTCGCCGTTGCGGCCGGTTCGGCGGGACTTCTATCTCAGCTAATCTTTGCAGGACGGACCGGTGGTCAGTGGAAGGATTCGGCCATCTCACTGTTGGTCTTCTTCGGGACGTTGATGCTGATCATCCCCCTGGCGGGTGAAAAAGGTGGAGAAGGGAAGGGAGAGACTCTTCCCGAGGACACTGAAGTGGAAGAAATTGTGGTCGAAAAGGAGACCGAGAACCTCAACCTAACGGAGAGACTCAGGCGTGGGCCTCCGTCGACTCCTTGGATTCGTACCTCATGGATTCCAAGCCGAGTCGATGATCAAATTCATCAACTGATCCACAATCGGACGATTTTCTTTTGGCTCTTTCCGGATGCGACCAGCTACGTCGATCAAGAGGTCCAATTTCGCAGTGCTTCCGATGTCATTTTCTACATTCCCCGAGGCATTGTCGTAGGACTACTCGCCCCGTTCCCCCATCAATGGTACGACGTCCGGACTACTTTGACTGGAAACCTGCAGAGGATGGTCTCTGGGGCTGAGATGATCGTTTCCTACCTATTGCTGGGCGCTGGGCTCTTCCATCTGGTCCTTCGGCCCTCCAAGCCACTTTTCTTTCTCGTTATCGGTGCGGGTTTGATGATTCTTGCCTTGGTCTATCCTCTTCCTGCTGTTGGCTCTCTCTACCGAATCCGCTTCGGACCTTATTCGATTCTGCTGGCCATTGGCGCGGCTTCATTGATTAGGTTCTGGTTTTTTCGCCGAGCCCAGCGAAGTTAAACGATATTCATGACGAAACTTAAGACGATTGGCTATCTGGCGAACACCAGTTGGTTCCTTTATCATTTTCGCCTCGCGGATATGAAGGCGGCGCAAAAGTGCGGGCTGCGAGTCATCGCTATTGCTCCAGAGGACGAGTATTCTTCCAGGTTTCAGGAGGAAGGCGTGGAGTTTTTCCCTATCTCCATGAAGCGTCGGGATATATCGCCTTTGAGAAAGTGGAAAACCGTTCGGCAGATTCGTGAGATTCACCGCCGGGAGTCGATCGATTTGATGCACCATTTTACCCTCGAAGCGATCTTATTGGGAACGCTTGCGGCAGGGGCCTCGGGACCCAAGGTCGTCCACTCGGTAGCGGGTATGGGATTTGCGTTTTCCGGGAACGAGTTGTCCAAACGGTTTTTGCGGGCGTTTTTGCGCCCTCTCCTTCGTTGGTGTTTGCCCCGAGGACCGGTCATCGTGGAAAATCGGGGCGATCGTGCCAAGGTGATGCAAATCATGGGTAAGAAACGCCGCTATCCCGTTGAGCAGCTTCCCGGTGGAGGGATTGATGTTGATTTGTATTCTTCAGAGGGAGGATTGGCGATCGAGAAGAGTCCGGAAACCGTTCGATTTCTTTCGGCGGGACGTCTTTTGAGAGGGAAAGGTGCGGGCCTCTTCGCGAAAGCTGCGAAGGAGTATCAGGGACCAAGCGCCGAGTTTTTTCTGGCGGGGATGCCGGACGAAGGGAGCCCGGGATCCTATACTGTGAAGGAGATTCAAGAATGGACCCGCATCCCCGGGTTCAAGTGGCTCGGGAATGTCGAGGATGTGCCGTCGCTCCTGCGCTCAGTTGATCTGCTGGTGCATCCGACCTTCTATGGGGAGGGGCTGCCGCGAATTATCATGGAAGCGCAATCCTGCGGCCTGCCTATCATTACCACGAATATTCCTGCGTGTGCGGAGGCCGTCGAAGATGGGACCCACGGATGGGTGCTGGATCGTAAGGATCCTAAGCTCTTGGCCGAACTCATGGCTCAGGCTGCATCCGATGCGGGGAAAAGAGCCGAAATGGGCGAACGGAATCGAGCCTTGGCAGTCGAAAAATTCGACGAGGAAAAGGTCATCCGGAGGACGTTGGAGGTCTACCGGAATCACTTCCCGGACTGGAATCCGGAGATTAACTAATTTGATGAAAACAGGGGAGAAGAGCGCTCGGGTGCAGAGCCGTACAGACTGGTATTTTGGAGGACGAAGTTGGCTCGTCGTCGACTTTTTTGCCGGGGTCTTCGCCATTCTTTTGGCATACTTTCTCAATCCGGATTTGACGATCGGCTGGCAACCCTCCTTTGCCGGGCAACCAGCTGGTTATCCGGCGGCGATTGGGTTTGGGGTATTGCTGGCCTTGGTCGCGGATATTGCGGGATTGCACGATCCGCTGCGCCAGCAGAGGTTTTGGCCAGTCACCATCCGGATTATATTCTCTTTGGTCATTACCTTTCTTCTGGCCGTGGTCATCCTTTACGGTCTGGCGCTGCAGCAACTGGGGCGAACCGTTTCGATCCAGTCGATGATTGCCGCTGGATTGATGATGTCGGGATTTCGGGGAATGCTTTTTCGGATCCAGGGACGGACCCGGCGACGGATTCTTCTCCTCCTCAATCGCGGTCAGAGGGAGGATCTACGGGATCGAATCGAGAAGAGCGGGCTACCGTTCCGCGTCGCAGATCTCCCGGATTCTTACGATACGACGATTGAAAATACCCGACTGATGGAGGTTTGCCACAAGCTCAAGATCGACGAAGTCGTCGTTCCCGAGGAGTCCGGATCCCCCGAAAGCCCTCCCGTTTGGATGGATTGCCTTGAGTCCGGAATTCAAGTGACTCATGCTAGAGCCTTCGTAGAGCGCTATTTTTATCGGGTCGATTGCTCAGACGTGCGGCCGAACTGGTTCCTCGAGTTGGATCTGAGGCTCACTCATCCGGTATACCATCGCTGGAAACGGTTTTCCGATATTCTTCTCGCGAGCATTGGCCTCCTCGTGGCGGCTCCCTTCCTTCTGTTTTTCCTCGGAGTCATTTGGGCGGAGAGCGGACGTCCGCTCTTTTTCAAGCAACAGCGGGTGGGGCTTCGGAGCAAGCCGTTCACCATCTTAAAACTGCGGACCATGTCGGTCTTGCGAGAGGAAGAGACCCGGGATGCAGACCGCCTCAACGACAGCCGTGTGACGCGGATCGGATACATTCTCCGACGCACGCGCCTCGATGAAGTCCCTCAGTTCTGGAATATTATTCGCGGGGATATGTCCTTCATTGGTCCCCGCCCAGAGTGGATTGATATCGCCGAAGATTTAGGGGAACGGATCCCGTATTATCCGTACCGGACGCTGGTCAAGCCGGGGCTGACTGGATGGGCGCAAATCAATTTCGGTTACGCGGCGAATGACGAAGAGGTACGCGAGAAGCTGGGATTCGATTTCTACTACCTGAAGAACGCCTCGGTGATGCTCGACTTGCAGATATTGATTCGCACCGTCGGCTCGATCATGCGGGGGAGCCGTTAAAGCAGAGATGAAGGGTTTTGGGGCGTCAGCCAACCTGGCTGGTGACGGGATCGAAAGATCATGAGTATCGTTCGTAGACTGGCCTATTCCATTCTCCTGGCCAATTTGGTTTTGATCCTCGGGGCTGGAATCGGATTTTTCTTCGGTGCTGCTTTTGGTCTTTGGTGGTGGGGACTCTATGGGATTGGAGGGCTTATCGGGGCCAGCGCTTTCGGGGAGGGGGTTGGATTTCAGAAGTCCGCCTTTCGATCAAATGGGGTTAGGATTTCGGCGGTTCTGATTCTTCATGCCGTATTCCTTCTAGCCGCTTCCGGGCTTGCTTCTCGTTTTCTCGACGTGGGATGGGATAGCTTGGAAACTCATCAACGGGCGGTTCATCTCATCCGGGAAGGATGGAATATCATCGATCCGCAGCCGGGGTGGCTCGCGGCGCAACCGGAAGACGGTCTTCTGCGCAAGGCCCCTTCGGTGTTCACGGCTTATCTCGATTTTAACGGGATGTACGTGGTCTCTTCGCTGATGGGGGATCTTCCTTTTGGTATTGAAGGGGCAAAGGGATATCGAATCCTTTTGTTGTTCATGGTCGCAGTTGTGGTGGGAGACCTCCTGCGCCGTGCAGGTCTTGGCAGATGGGCGGCTGGGGCGGTAGGGCTCTTCGTCGCGCTCAATCCAGTATGCCTGTATCAACTATGGGTTTTGTTCATGGATTTCGACGTGGCGGTTTATTCAGCTCTGAGCATCGTCGCACTATACGCACTTTCCGTGCGGGGAGATCTTCGGGCCATCGCTGTCTCGGTAGTCGCCTTATTATTGCTCTTGGTTTCGAAACGAAGTGGTTTGGCATTTTCTCTCCCTCTCGGAGGTTTTTTAGCTCTCGGGATTCTCGGTGTGAAACTGGGATGGTGGAAGAAAGGAGACGATTCTTTAGAGACGCAGAAGGCGTTGCGGTGGCCTCGGTTTCTTCGAAGTGGGAAGGTCCGGGTTATTAGCGCGATCATTTTGGTGTCCGTATTCGGTGGCCTGCTCTGGGTTATCGGGTCCGCCGGAGGTAGTGGGCAATCGCGCCAAGGAGCATACTATTCACGGGGATTCGTGTACCGAGCGATTTTCGAGCCCGATCAATTTGATAAGAGTTTGGATCTCGTGGTTCCCGAATCACACCAAGGGCTTTCGCGACCAATACAGTTTTTGCGCTCCCTCGTAGAGGAGACGGATATTTATCGAGGGGCTTCCGTGAAGGTTCCTTTGACCTGGAAGCCAAAAGAGTGGGACACCTTCCGAAATATTCAATGGCCGGGGCATGGGGCCGGAGGGTTCGGGCCTCTCTTTTCCGGGGTTTTGCTGTTTTCGGTCCTGGCCGCGTTGGTCTCCTGGAGGCCGTTTCCACCGAAGGTTTCCTTCGGCAGCTTTTTTCGAATAGGTCTATTTCTAGTCCTGATCGGGTTTTGTTTCGTTCTCCCGAGTTGGTGGGCCCGATGGGTTCCGTTTGTGTGGGTCTTTCCGCTGTTCTTTTTGCTGCCTCCGCTCTTTTTTAGGAACCAAAATCCATCCTCTTCACGGCTCCTACTGGCAACCCGAAACCACTGGGTTCCGGCTCTCTGCGCTGGGTTCGCCTTGGTTTTGGGAGTGGTCAACTCAGTCGCCATCCTCTGCATCAGTAGTGGTGAGACCTTGCGGGTGACCCGGTCCATCGAAGAGGGCCTTGAAAGCGTTTCTGGTCAGGAGGTTATTTTCGATCCCGGTCGCAACCTGATGACCAAAGCCTGGCTCATTGACCGTGGAATCGATTATCGTCTCTCCGAAGATAAGGGCGACCTGATTTTTGAGATGGAGCCCTCGACGGCTCGTCTCTATCAACCTGCAGTTTCTCAATGATAAAGAACATTCTCAGACTTCCGCTTGATATCGTATCGACCCTCGGGACGAATCGCTTACTCCTCTGGCAGTTTACGGTTCGCAATATCCGCGCCCGGCACAAGGGGAGCTACCTCGGCGTGGTCTGGATGGTGTTGAATCCTCTTCTGATGATGTCCCTTTACTCCTTTGTCTTTGGGGTCATCTTCAATGGTCGGTATGATGCCGCTTCGGACGAAACGGCCCTCGATTATGCGTTGGGCATCTTCCTGAGCCTCACCATCTTTCAGTTGATCGCGGAGGTGATGGGGGTCTCGACGACCATTATCCTGGGAAACTCCAACATTGTGAAGAGGGTGGTGTTTCCGCTGGAGATCCTCCCCGTGGCCCAAGTGGGATCTTCGATCTATCACTTTCTGATTAGTATTTGCCTTGTTTTTGTCGGGATTTTTGTCTTCGGCCGACATCTGTCTTGGACGGCCGCGGCTCTGCCTCTCTTGGTCTTCCCGGTCATTCTTTTTTCCCTCGGGCTTGGTTGGCTGTTTTCGGCGATCGGGGTATTTGTCCGCGACATTGGGCAGTTGATGCAGTTCCTCACCTTGGCTTTGATGTACTGTAGTGCGATTTTCTATCCGATTGATCGGGTGATCGTTGCTGGGTTCTACCCCGTTCTGAAATTCAACCCGCTGGCGCACATTGTCGAGCAGGCCCGGAGGACGGTTTTATGGCATGAGCCGCTCCAACTTCAGCCGGTGTTGTATATTTATCTTACGGCTTTTGCCGTATTCATGTTTGGATTTTTCGTGTTCAACCGGCTCAAAAAAGGCTTTGCGGATGTCCTCTGAGGAGATCTCGTATCCGGTTGGCGCCACTCGGGGCCCGGGTGGTTCCTGGAAGAGGTTTTGTTGTGGGGAGTTTTCGGCCGTCCACTTTTCCCTTCTGGCTTTTCTCGCCTTTGCGACTTACGGCTTTCAGTTCCTCGTCCCCGCCTATCGTGCCGATGATATTATCCAGATGCAGCCGGCTTCCGGGGATTCCATGATGTTTCTGATCTTGGGGCGTTGGGGGTATTATTGGATCTTTGAGCATATTCTGGATACGAGTTCCGGGGGCTTTGTCGCTGGATTTGCCGGGCTTCTGATTCAGATCATTGCGTCCTATCTAGTGGCACGAGTGATCGGGCTGCGACGTGGAGGATCGATCTTTTTCTTCTGCGCCCTGACGACGATATCTGTCCTATATGCCTATCTCTTCAGCTTCGATAGCACTCGATTGGCTTATCCGATTGGAAATTTCCTAGCCGCAGCGGGGCTGTTTCTTTGTTTTCGGAAGCATCCGGTCCTCGGGATCCTCTGTTTTGCGGCCTCCCCCGGCTTTTACCAAGCGTCGATTCAGATTGCTATTGCTGGTGCGGTGGGGGCTTCTCTGAAGCAAACTTTGGATGGGAAGAGGGGATTTGATCTGATCAATCTCGCCAAATATGCGCTCCTGATCCTGGCAGGTTTAGTTCTTTATCTGGTGGGGACGAAGGTGATTTATTCCGCGCTCGGGATACACTTAGCACGTTCGGATATGGATTTGGCTACGCTTTTGTCGATGGAGAATGTTGAGCGCTTTCTTCGTTTATTTTCGAGCTGGTCGATTCCGTTTTTCTCCGGTTTTCGAGTCGAGTATTTCTCAAATTGGGTGGTTGTCCCCAGCGGAGTGGCCGTTCTCATTTTTATATACTTTGTCTGCCTAAAAACCTTTTCTAAGCGCCTGATCTGTCGAGGAGTTTACGCGTTGGCCTTGCTTTTGGTCCTTCTGGTGAGCCCCTTTCTCCTCTCGCTTGCGGCTCCCCTGAGAGAGGTTTTTCCTCCGAGAACGCTTTTTGTCTTTGGACTGGTTTATGGGGTCATTGTCGCTTTGCCTCTGGAGGATCTCATCGGTCGTTGGTTCCGAGCCACTGGTCCGGTGATTGATCGATGGCTGAAGCGCGCCTCTTGCGGGATGGCAGTCGCTGCCGGATTCCTTTTGTTTGGGCATATGCTTTTGGCGAATGAGTATGCGGTTGATGATCATTTGGCATCTCAGGCCGACCTCATGGCCGTGAACCGAATTATTTCTCGGATCGAGACCGTCGGCGCCGCCGAAGGGCTTGATTTTTCGAAGCCGATACCGATCTACGTTTATGCTAAAACGCCGTGGCGTAAGGCGGGACCAAGAGGCGATATTCGCAGTGCAAGGCACCCTGAGCACGCACGGTCATGGATCTTTTCTTTTCTCGATGAACGCTTCGAACCGCTTTTCGGTTGGAGCTCCCGAGTCGAACAATCCAAGTTGAAGCCTCTGGCGGAAGAGCGGCCCGCTTGGCCGGATGAGGAATCCGTCTTTATTCACGAGGGTGCCGTCGTGGTGGTTTTTTAGGTTTTCATGCACGAACAAACGAAAATCTCCTTGGTTATTCCCTGTTTCAACGAAGCTGGGAACATTCCGGGTCTACTCAAGGAGCTAAAAGCTCAGCAGGCTGCGGAATCTTATCGGTGGGAGTTCATCTTCGTCGACGACGGGAGTGCCGATCAAACGGTCCAAGTCTTGGAAGATGCACAAAAAGAGCTAACCGGAAAGGTGCTCATCGTTGAGTTTTCCCGGAACTTCGGTAAGGAAGCCGCGATTCTCGCCGGACTGGAGCATTCTACCGGAGAAGTCGTCGTCGTCATGGATGCGGATTTGCAAGATCCCCCGTCTCTGATTGGAGACATGGTGCGCGCGATTCTCGATGATGGATTCGACATGGCGGCTACCCACCGGGTCGACCGTTCTCATGAGCCTCCCGTTCGATCCTTTTTTTCCAGAATGTTCTACCGAGTTTGGAATTGGCTGGCGACTACCCGTTTGACTCCCGGTGCGAGAGACTTCCGGGCTATGTCCCGCGCGGTTGTCGATTGCATTGTTTCATTGCGAGAGTCCAATCGATTCTCGAAGGGGATCTTTGAGTGGGTCGGTTTTCGGACGAAGTATTTCTCGTACGAGAACCGTGCGCGAGCGGAAGGAGAGTCAGGGTGGTCGCTACCAGGTCTGGTATCGTATGCGCTTGATGGATTATTTTCCTTCTCGATTCTTCCTCTTCGATTTGCCTCGCTCTGTGGTGTCACGATTTCGATTTGCGCTTTTCTTTGGATGGCGTGGGTGATTGTGAAAACGCTGATGTTTGGCGATGAGGTTGCTGGCTATCCTTCGCTAGTGACGATCCTTCTTTTTGTCTCGGGGATTCAACTTCTTTGTCTTGGATTGATTGGAGAATATCTGGGACGAACCTATCAGGAATCCAAAGCTCGCCCTCACTATTTGGTTCGCCGGGTTCATCAAAACGGGGAGGATGTATGAACTCCTCAAAGGTGCATCTGAGCTATGCCCGAAATGAACCATGGTGGAAGGTATGTATCTGTGGTTTTGACTCAAAATACGAGGTGACTATCTCATGAAGCCGTATCCTGTTTTCTTCACGCTTTTGATTACTCTTCTCGGGTACAATCTCGCCTTTCAGTTCACCCGCTATACGGAGTGGACGGTGGATCTTGAGGTTCAAACGGGAGGGATCCTGAAATGGTATGTCGATTCCGGAAATGGTTTTTCGGAAGAGGAGGGGAACTATGGTTCGGTTCCCGAGAAGGAAAAGACTCAGGTTCAAGTGCTGCTCTCGACGGGGGCGCCTCGGAAGATTCGTCTCGATCCTGTCAATACGGAGTCCGAGATCATTCTCGGAAAGGTCCGGTGGGACGAGCCTTGGCCGGGAGGTTCGGGGCAGATGGATCTCGAGAAGATTGACTGGGAGAACGTCTCGGTCGCGGAGAAAGATGGGTCGGGGAAATGGAGACTCGAGCCATTGCCGGAATCGACCGATGTGTATGGTGTTTGGCGTGAGGTGCCCACGCACTCTCTTCTTTGGTGGAGACTGGTCCGACTCTCGGTGGCCTTGGTTCTCGGAATCTGTGCATTCGTGGGGGGCACGATCTGGAATCGAAAGATTCTAAGGGAGGCCAAAGGCGAAGAAGGGGCTCCTCCTCTCGTCGTCTAATCATTTTCACGAACCTAAATTTATATTTGTAAGAAGTAATGTCCGATAAAGATGTAGTCGTTTCCGTTCGAAATCTGAGTAAGGCCTATCGAGTCTGGAGGAGTCCGCTCGATCGGTTGAAGTCGCCTTTTTTAGGGGCGGTCGGACGCCGGTTCCCTCGAAATAGCTATTTCAGCCGAGAACTGCAACGTCGGGCCTCCCGGGCGTATGATGATTTTTATGCGCTTCAACAGGTCTCTTTCGATATTGAGCGGGGAACCAGTTTCGGAATTCTCGGAAGAAACGGTTCCGGGAAAAGCACGCTCCTTCAGATCATCGCAGGGACTTTGACTCCTTCGGGCGGCGAGGTCGTGACCAATGGTCGAGTCGCTGCTCTTCTTGAGCTGGGGTCGGGCTTCAACCCAGAATTCTCAGGGCGGGAGAATGTTTACATGAACGCATCGATTCTGGGGATTTCCAAGAAGACGATCGATGAGCGTTTTGACGAGATTGCATCCTTCGCCGATATCGGTGATTTCATGGAGCAGCCGGTCAAAACCTATTCGAGTGGGATGTATGTCCGCCTGGCGTTTTCGGTGATCGTCCATGTCGATGCCGACGTCCTGATTATTGATGAGGCATTGGCGGTCGGGGATGTCTTTTTCGTGCAAAAGTGCATGCGCTTCCTCAAGAAATTCCGGGAGCGGGGAGTCCTTCTTTTTGTCAGTCACGACCTTCCCTCGATCAATCGTCTGTGCGATCAGGCGCTCTGGCTCGATAAGGGTGTGGTTCGTCAGCGGGGGATTCCCAAAGATGTCACCGAGTCCTATTTCTCGGAATATTATTCGGGTGGTGACAGTGAAAAGTCTGATTCCGAAGCGTTGAAGGAAGCCATTGGCTCCGGAGAGGAAGAGAAGCCGGTCAGCCAGAGGAAGGCTCCTACGGAGTCGATGCAGATCCTTGGGGAGGAAATTCACGACCAGAGGCTTCAGTATTTGAATTTTAGTGATCATCGGAACGATATCGAAGTTTTTGCTTTTCGGCCTGACGGAGATTCGTTTGGCGCAAAGCGGGTTGAGGTCGTCGATGCGAGGCTGACGGATATCGAGGGGCGTCGACTGGGATGGATCGTCGGAGGGGAGAAGGTCGAGGCACGAGTCGTTGTCGAAGCGAATGAGACGGTCCAGGATCCGATCATAGGATTTGGACTGAAGGATCCCAGTGGTCAGGTGCTCTTCGGGGACAATACTTTCCTGACCACGAAAGGGCAGAAATCAGTCCTTCGTAAAGGGCAACGACTGGAGGCTGCCTTTCGTTTTCAGATGCCGATTCTGCGTCCGGGTGAGTATGTCATGAACGCGACGGTCGCTACGGGATCGCAAACCGATCACGAAATGCAGCATTGGATGCACGATGCCTGCGTCCTGCGGTCCTATACAAAAAGCGATACTACGGGGATGATCGGAATTCCCATGATTTCGATTGAGATCGGTCCGCTTCGTTAGTGAGGATTTGGTTTTTCATCGGCTTCTGGCTGAAGGAGTCTGCCTCTAGGAGAGGCTCAATATCGCCACGATGAGCGTTGTTTTCTATCTCGATGAGAAATCTCCTCCGGGACGATTCACGAGTGGGTTGATTGCCCTTCGGGGATGGTGCTTGGATGAAGAGCACCGTCCGGTCGAGGATCTGCATACGCGGGTCGACGGCGTTCCATGGCGAGTCTCCCGGCGAGCTAGAAAGGATTTGGTGGACGCTTTTGATGGGGAAACCGCGGCGGAATGGGGAGGGTTTCTCTTTGAGTATTGGTTGGAGGCAGGATCTCATCGAATTGAAGTTTTCGCCGGCGGAAAATGCGTTTGGGCGCGAACGGTGTTTTCCTATGGAATCGTGCGCGACCCTTGGAGACGGTTTTGGCAACTAAAGGGGCTTCACTCGACGCCGGGCGAATCAGGGAAATTGCCAGCGATTGATGTCGTCGGGGTGTTTTATGATCGTCCGGATTCGGCTTCAGAATGGTTTTCGTCATTGGCAGAGGCGGCGGAAGATCTCCCCGGCTTGAAGGTCTTCGTTCAAGAGCATGGGGCTATCCCGGTAGTCGCGGATCTGGTCGAGGAGTGGAGTTCGCGGTTGCGGATTGACTGGGTTCACAACCCGGAAAATCCAGGGTTCGGAGCTGGCTGCAACGCCGCGGCCCGTCGTGGGGATTCTCCCTTTCTCTTTTTCCTGAATCCAGATGCGACTCTCCCCGAAGGGACTCTGGTCGCCCTTTTGAAGCAGGCGCTGGCAACCCGCGCCGAAGGGTTTGTGGGTTGGGAAGCTGCACAAACGCCGTGGGAACATCCGAAGATCTATCATCCGCTCACCGGGGAGGTTGAGTGGTCTTCGGCTGCCGCTTGGCTGGTTGATCGTGAGGCTTTCGAGAAGACAGGTGGATTCGAGGAATCAATTTTTCTCTATGGAGAGGATGTCGAGCTATCCTGGCGTTTACGGGCCGATGGAGGGAGATTGCAGTATGCGTCAGCGATTCCCGTGGTTCACCACAGCTATTCCGCGGAGAACCTTCATTCCGGGAAACCTTTGCAAATTCGCGAGGGAAGCCGGTCGAATGCATTCATGCGAGGTCGCTTCGCGGGAGTGCGGGGATGGTTCGGCGCTTCCGAGGAGGTTCGGAGCCACCGGCAGGACTTTCTCCGAGGATTGCGGACGGCCAGTCGGAAGTTTCGTCAGATGGTTCCTCGTTTTCACGGGTTGCAGCATGAGGTGGCCCGGCTGGGCTGCGAAAACGTGGAGGAGGAGGTTCTTCCAGATAGCCTTCCCGAGGTAAGGGTTCGCTTGCGGAAGTCGGAAATCGGTTTTCCCGCAGAGGTCGTCGCCGCGCAGATGAATTCTATGAGGGGGATCCGAGTTCACTGGAACTGGCTCGATGCAGAGGAGGAACCCGTGGAGGGGGAGTGGGTCTTTGATATGGAGGACTCGTGGATGCTCTTTCCGGATGCCTTGGCTCAGATGGTTGCGAAAGCGAAAAATGGCTCCGTTCGAGGTCTAGGTATGGTCGTTGAGGGAAAAATCGAGCCGGGGCGCTGGAACCTCAAGCACTTCTCCGATGACATCCCAGTCGATGATGATCCAAATCGACCCTTTCGACCTGGAGTTCTGAGAAGAGGGCCCGGGGAGTCCCATTTGCTGGCAAAGACATTTTGGCTGGAAGCGGAGCCCGTTCGTGGATGATGCTCGGTTAGGGATTTATTCCAGAAATTTGTTCGATGGCTAACTTTCAAAAGGTTTTTAACGTAATCCGTCCGCGGATGCCGTTTTTCCAGCTCGTTCTGAAGCATGTTGCTTTCGAGGGGGAGGGGAGAGACGAGCGGAATCGGCCGCCTGTGGCGGTGACCCTGCATCTGGGAAATCGGACCCTCGAGTGTCTCAAGGTAGAGCGGGGAAACTTTCGCAGTGATGTTCGCTATCGTAAGCTTTTCCGCACGGGGAAGGGGTTGAAATGGGTGAAGGCGGTCGCCCGTTGGGCGGATGGCACGGAAACCACCGTCTCTCGCTTCTTGGTTCTCAATATCGCGAAGCGTCCACCCGATCCTTTCGCGCGGAACTACCACCACTTTCTGGAGAGAAACGGCCCGAAAGAGCGCGATTTTGAAACCCTACGGAATACGGTTGAAAAGCTTCCACTGCGGCCGAAGTTCTCGGTCATCATGCCGACCTACAATACCGAGCCCAAGTGGCTCAGGGCAGCGGTTGATTCGGTGGTGGGACAGATCTATCCGGAGTGGGAATTGTGCATCGCCGATGATGCCTCGACCCGGAAATCAACCCTGAGAACGCTGAAGAAACTGGAGGCGAAGGACTCCCGCATTCGGGTGTGTTATCGGAAGGAGAACGGCCATATTTCGCATGCCAGCAACAGTGCGCTGGATCTCGCCACCGGAGAGTGGATCTCTCTTCTCGACCACGATGACCTCCTCCTCCCTCAAAGTTTGGCGCGGGTCGTTCTGGAGATCAATCGACACCCTGACGCGCGGTTCATTTACTCCGACGAAGATAAAATTGATTCCAAAGGGGTTCCTCTCGCTCCTTATTTTAAGCCGGATTGGAATCCGCTCTTTCTGCTTTCTCAGAACTTTGTCTGCCACTTCACCTCGATTCGTCGCGAGGATATCGAAGCGGTCGGTCGTTTTCGCGCCGGATTTGAAGGAAGTCAGGATTGGGATCTGTTTTTGAGACTCGGCAAACACCTGCCGGAGGGCTCCATTCGTCATGTGCCGGAGGTGCTTTACCACTGGCGAATTATTCCTGGATCGTCTGCTGGCAGCGTCGGAGAAAAGAGCTATTCGGTTCAGGCTTCCCGCCGAGCCATCGAAGACGCCGTAGAATGGAAAAAGAACGCTAACTGGGAATTGGTTGTCGGGATGTATTGGATGTGCTCTCCGCCTCCCTGCGAAAGCTATGATTTGGTTCGATTGTCGAAAGGAGCTTCCGGATTCTGGAATTTAGCATCCAGCGTCTCCTCCGGGAACTCGCCGGTGATTGTCTTCTTGGCGGAGGGAGTTCTGATGGAGAATGAGGTCTGCAGCCGTTTGGCCGGATGGGTCAATTTACCCGGATTCGGGATGGTTGCCGGGGCTCTTGGCGATCCGGCGGGCGGAATCATTGAGGCGGGGATGCTGATTCATCCCTACGGCGACCTCTCTCCCATCTTTAAGGAGATGGGGGCACAGTTTGAAGGGATGGGCAGGCGGGAAATCCTTCCGCAGAATCTTACCGTTCCCGGTCGATGGTTTTTGGCGATCCGGCGGGATTTGTGGAATCAGTTTTCTCCGGCAGGAGGTGGGTATGAGAGCTGGACCCATCGCATCGCGGCGATTTCTTTGCTGCTGCGTGAAGAGGGGTTCGCGAATGCGATGATCCCGACGCTTCGCCTCGTGAGTGGAGAAAAGATTTCTGAGTCCGATTCGGATCCGGATTGTTTAAAGTTCCGGCAGCGTTGGCCACAGTTTTGTGCTCATGATCCTTCGACGAATCCGAATCTGACCACAGAATACGGGTGTTTCACGTTGGCACAGGATGTCGACGTGCCCACTGAATGGAGTTTTGACCGGTGAGCGAGATCTCGATCATCATCCCCTGCTTCAATCACGGCCAGTATCTTGAAGAAGCGGTCGAATCAGTTCGGCAGCAGTTGGTTCCGGTCGAGGAAATCGTGATCGTTGACGATGGATCCGATGATCCGGAGACCCTCCGGGTCCTGGAGAAAGTAGCGAAGATCGACCGAGTCACGGTGTTGTCCCAGGAAAATGCGGGGCCGGCAGCAGCGAGAAATCTTGCCATTCGCGAAGTGCGGACCCCGTTTGTCGCCTCCTTGGATGCAGATGATCGGCTGCTTCCCGATTTCGTGGAAAAATTGCTTCCGAAGATCAAGGCCGACGAGAAGGTGGGTGTCGCCTATGGGCAGGCGCGGTCCTTCGGGGTTGGTGGGACGGCTCGGTCACCTCAACCCTACCGTTTCCCAGAAGTGCTTCTCGATCCTTGTATCTATTCGACGGCTATTTTTCGGAAAAGTGACTGGGAGGCTGTTGGAGGTTTTTGCGAGGATATGAGGTCCGGATGGGAAGATTTCGAATTTTGGATCTCGATTATTGAGACCGGAAGAGAGGTGAGTTACTTGGATGCTCCCGTATTCGAGTATCGAAGACATCAATCGTCGCGTGATGTCAATTTCTCTGCCTCGCGGATGAAAGTGTTGGAGGCGTTTGAAACCATTTTCCAAAAGCATCCGAAAATCTATTCCGATCATATTCGATTGCTCTTCGAAGCACACATGGAACGACTGGATTGGAGGAGTCGGTTTCAGGGGAAAGTCCAACCTGAGTTGAGGTTTTCACAAAATGGATCTGCGAGGGTTTTGAGCCCTGAGGACGTTCGCGTTTCCGGAAGGCGAGGAATTGCCCAATTTCGTTTGGACGAAGTCCTCATGGATGACCGCGAGTTTCGTTTTCATCCTTTCGGGGGTCCGGGCGAGTTTCAGCTGATTTCGCTAAAAGTTCTGGATGCGCAAGGAGCCATCCACCAAGAAATCGCTCCAGAAGAATGTCCGATGGTGGATTATTCCTTCGGACGAAAACTCTCGGAAGGAGACAATTTCTGGCCGGCCGTCTTTTTTCTCGTGAGCGGTCCACAAGCAGGTTTTCGCTTGGACGAACGAATTTCGTTATTCGATGGGTGTCAGCTCGAGATCAAGTTTCGCCTACAGCAGGGGGATGTCGGGGCGACTCTCTTTCTTGAGCACTTGAGTGCGTATGAGCGGGATTTCAATGACTCCGCGGCAAAGATCCGGAGTCTCGGATTGGAACTGGCCCATGTGAAGCAAGAGCTGGAGAAGGAGATGAAAATGCGACGCAAAGTGCAGGGTTCCCGTGGATATCGTTGGACGCGTCCCTTTGCCCGGCTTTTTTCGCCCAATCGTTCATCGGGAGGAAAACGATGAAAGGGCACATCGACAAAGTTGATGAGTCTCCGAGCTCATTCGCTTCCGGTATGCGCCTTCCGTTGGAGGGCATTCCCGGGTTGAATGGAGAGCGTTGGAATCTTTTGCCGGGAGAGTCGATGGGATCCGAACAGCTCGAGAGTAGTCTCGCTTGGCAGGAAACCATTTATTCCGAGTGGTTTGGGGAATCTCGGCTGGAGATCCGCTGGTGCCCGAATCTTTCCAATCCCTCGCGCGCCGCAAAGGTTCTGGGATCGATTGCCGTGCAGAGCCTGACTCGTTTCCGATTGGTGATCGTCGTGGCCGAGGAAGCTGCGGATCGGGAGGTTCGGGAATTTGGCGAGTTCGTCGGCGAGAGCGGCTCTCTTTCGCTGAAAGATTTGTTACTTCGATTGGGGCTTTCGGAGCGGGTCGAACTCTTTTCGGGAAAGGAAGCCCCGAGATCGACCGCAGGTTGGATCCTGGCGTTGAATGCCGAGGATTGCCTGCACCCGATGGCTCTCTTTTGCCTTCTGAAATCGGTGCGCGAGAATTCGGGTGATGTCGTTGGGTTCTTTGAGACTCTGACGGATGAGTCAACGGGAGGGCCCCATGCGGTTCACATGAATCGGGGAGCCTCGTTGTATTCGGTCCTCGGCGAAGCGGGTTTGAGTCGGTCTCTTTGTTTCTCGAACGAAGCCTGGGAGCTCTTGGAGTTGGATCGTTCTGGCTTTGGCAGAGTGTCTTCGGACCAACCTACGACGGCGTGGAGTTCTGTGGTTCTTGCAATGGCAAAAGGGCTCTCGATTTCGCGAGTTCCGCTGGCTCTAACTGCGGTTGAAATGAAACGAGGGCAGGCGGTCGAGCATGGATGCGGAGGTGATACGATTCAGCCGAGCATCGAGGTTTTGGCGCAGTCTAAGGGACTTCCCCTTCAGGAGTGGAGCTATGACGGGCTCCGTGGGTCGGGTCGTCCGGTCCCGTTGCCTTCCTCTTCGAAGATCGCCGTTATTATTCCCTTTCGCGATCAAGAGGAGCTGACTTCGGCAACGTTTCGTAGTTTGGCGAGCCAATCGATTTCCGAGAGGGTGCGTTTGGTCGCGGTTGATAATGGTTCAGCTCCAGAGGTTGCCGAGCGGCTGCGAACTCTGGCCTTGGAGCTTTTCGGGGAAGAGCGTCTGACCTGGTTGACGATCGATGCCCCCTTTAATTTTGCGACTCTAAACAACCGAGGAGTCGCGGCTTGCGATGAGCCGCATTTGCTTTTCCTCAACAACGATGTGGAATTCCTGGAGCAAGAGACGCTGGCTCACCTTCAGGGCTTTCTCGAATGGCCCGAGGTCGGAATGGTCGGGGGCGCCTTATACTATCCAGATGGTCAGTTGCAGGCAGCGGGCATCCGTTTTGGCCCGGCAGGACCGGAAGTCGTTCGCGATCCCGATGGGGGAGCCCTGATTTTTCGTGAGGTCGAAGCCTTGACCTTCGCTTGCGCGCTGGCACGAAGATCAGCCTTTGAAGATGCCGGGAGACTGGACGAGATTCTGTGTCCCAATGGCTTTGGGGATGCGCTGTTGGGGCATCGTATGGGAGAAGCCGGATGGAGGATCCTTTGTGATCCTTCAGTTTCGATTCGGCACCATGAGTCGAAGAGCCGGGGCATTCGCCCGGAAGAATTGGAGAGGGTGGAGCTTTCTAAGGAAGGAATTCCGATCTACCTCTATGGAACAGAATTTTCACGCGCAGGACAGGAGATGGTTCATCGATTTGGTCGATCAACCCCCACTTTTGGCAAGCGGATTTATCGTGCCTTTAAGGCTTTTAGGAAGGAACTGTGGGGATGAGTGCTTTTCTTCGTTGGCTTAAAGAAAAGAATCTGTGGAGCGTTGCTGCCTTGGTGATTCTCGTCGTTGGGGTGGTCTCTAGCGTTTTCTGGCAGCCTGCGCCCAACCGAGTCAGGGTTCCGATCGAATCCAACCCGGAGCAGACGGTTTTGCAGGTTTACTATCGGTACGGGTTTCCGGGGCCCGGTTCGTTTTTCGAATACTATTCCGATAAGGAACTGATTCATCAGAACGATGGCGTTTTGGTGGCGGAGTTTGAGCTTCCCGGCTGGCGTAAATTGCGGGCGATCCGGCTGGATCTCGGTAGGGAGGTTCGCAGTTTTCAATTGGGTCCGGTCGAGTTCGGCTATGAGCTGGCCTACAAATACTATCCTCTATTCAGCTTGAACGGTGAGGAGATTTTGGAGCGTTGGCAGAAGAATGACCAGATCGCTTCGGGCGTGGTAAATGAAGAGGGTTGGACCGTCGAAACGTCCGGCAAAGATGCATACTTGGTCTTTCCGGTCTCTCGCGATGAATGGCTCGGGAGCCTTGCACCTGAGGATCTTTGGGTCCTGCGCGGTTTCCGTCTGCTGATTTATGCGATGGTCTCCGGATTGGTTTTTTTGGCTGGTCGTCTTGTACGGTCTGGATGGTTGCTGAAAGCCGGAAGCCCCCAGACGCCGCGATGGAATCGATGGTGGGGGGCCGTGTTTTTCATTGGATTACTCGCGCTCGGGTTTGTCGTCTACGAGCCATTCCTGATCTTTGAGAAACTCTACTTGTTCAAGGATGTGGCTACCGATTCGGTTGATGTTTTCTGGCCGGTCTACATGCACATTTCTCACTACTTTCGGACCGAGGGATATCCTCTCTGGTCGTTTAGTATTGGAACCGGTCAGGGGCTTTTCAATTGGATCGGAGATCTCTTCCTTTTCATCCTTTATGCCCTTCCTCCCGTCGACATCGCCTTTGCCTTAGGCTGGGTGCAGCTGCTGAAGACTTTGATCGCCGGCCTATTGTTTCTGGGCTGGTTACGCATGCTGGGAATCGGACGGTACGCTGCCTCTGTGGGGGCGGTCGGTTTGGTTTTTTCCGCCCACATGGTGATTCGGGGCAACTGGACGCACTATGCCAGCGAGGTCGTAATGGTGGCTTTTGCGCTATTCGCCTTTGAGTGTTTTCTGCGCAAGAAGATTTGGCATCTGATTCCTTTGGCGATCCTGTTCCTCGTAATTCGAGGAGTTTTCCACACTTACGTCTGGTCCATTCTCTTTTTCAGCTATGCCTTGCTGAGACTCTGGATGGAGGCGGGATGGAAACCCAAATGGATCGGGTTGCAGGTTTTGCGCTTGGGCGGATGTTACCTTCTGGGGTTGGGACTCTCAGCCTTCTTCCTTTTCCCCAATCTTGCGGAGATTCTCTCAAGCCCGCGCGTGAGTGGGGGAGAGTCGACGGTGAGTGGCTTTGCGAGCCGGGGGTTCTTCGGGATCAATGATGCCGAGGAGTGGCTCTCGAGTCTGTATGGGCTGTTTGCGCCGGATATAATGGGCCGGGGAAATTTTTACTCGGGCTGGAGAAATTATCTCGAGGGACCTCACCTCTATGTCGGAACGATAATGCTCTTGTTGATCCCGCAGGCATTCCTGGGCCGGAGCCGTCGTGTAAAGGTGGTGCTGGGCTTGGCTCTGTTGGCGGTCGTCCTGTACCTCTTCGTTCCCTACGCTCGATACTTTATGAACGCATTCGCGGGGGATTACTACAAAACCTCGTCGTTTTGGGTGTCGCTGGTCATTGCTGGAACGGGTGCGCTGGCTCTCGATAACGTCGTGCGGCGCCGGAGACTAAACCTCGGTCTTCTCATTGTGACTTTGGTTCTCTGTCTCGTGGCGCTAGGCTTTTTGAAGTATTCCGAGTTCGTCATGGAGTGGTTGCGGGTGAATGAAAGCCGTCGCGTTTATCGCCAGGTGATCATCTTGCTGTTTGCCTATTCGGGAGCCTTGGTGCTGATGCGAAGTGAGCGCCAACGGTCATTGGGACTGCTTTTATTGCCGCTGTTGCTGGGCTGGGAGGTGTATCAATTTGCCGGGCAGAGTACGCAAGACCGTTTGACACTGCGCGGAGATTCTCTGGAAACCGGGGCGTATTATTTTGATGATACGTATTCGGCGATTAGAATGATCGAGCAGGCCGACGATGAGTTTTATCGAGTGGAAAAGGGGAATGTATCTGTTCACCTAAATGACCCTTTAGGCCAAGGTTACAACGGATTGAGTTCGTATTACTCTTTCAATGCGGGCGGCTATCTTTCCTTTCTTGGCCCGCAAGGGTTTGATGTGGATTATCTGGTGCCGGGTCATCGGTCCTCCTACGTAGCTGGTCCGGGAAAACGGTTCGCCTTGGCGACGCTATTGTCCACGAAGTATTTTATCGCCCGGGATTGGGGTGATTCCGTCGTGCCGCCTGCTTATCAACTTTGGGGCCGCGCGGGGGATGCGTTGATCTACGAGAATACTTGTTTCATCCCCTTCGGGTCGATCTATTTTCAAAGGATCGAAGAAGATGTGGTTTGGCAATATCCACCTGAATCCCGAGATCTATTGGCCTTTGCCGCGGCGATTGTTCCGGAAGAGATCGGCATGACCGATGCGTCTTTGGTCCCGGAGCTGGCTCAGTCGGAGGTCAAGGCGATCGCTGGTCGAGGAACCAACCAAACCGCAGACGGGTGGGTCAATACCTACACGGAGTTGGCGCACGATCTGGCCTCGACCTCGGTTACTTGGGATGAATTTGGCGAGAATCGAATGGAAGGTTCCGTTCGCCTCGAACAACCGGGGATCGCATTTTTCTCCATCCCCGACAACGCTGGCTGGAAAGCGGAGATCAATGGTGAGGCAGCTGAATTTTTCCCGATTCATTTTGGGTTCAAGGCTCTGGTGCTTCCTTCTGGGGATAACCAGATTTCAATCGAATATTTTCCCCCTTACATGAAGGCTGGAATGTTTGCCTCAGGCGGATCGATTCTCGTAATGGTGGGATTGATTGTTTGGCCGTTCGTCAGACGGAAGTCCGTGAGGAAAGAACAGTCCCCTGATTGAGAGTAGATTGTTTTTCTTCTCCTTTGATCAAAGCAGTGCCTCGGTGCTGCTTTTTTTGTGCCTAGACGTGCGGAAGCTTGTCGCCACAACGGCGGCAGAACCGGGCTTCTTCGGTATGACCGGAGAGCCCACAATTTTCGCATTCACGGCGAGGTAAAATCGTGGAATCGCCGCTTCGGTCGGCACGGGAGAGGTGGGCGGTGACAATCCCAGTGGGCACGGCGATGATGGCGTAGCCGCTGAGCATGATGGCGGAGGCGATCAATTTCCCAATCGCAGTCATGGGAGCGACGTCACCGTATCCGACCGTCGTCATGGTCACAATCGCCCAGTAAACGCTGTTCGGGATGCTGTTGAACCCCGGATTTACTCCGGCCTCGACTAGATACATGAGCGTACCTTCGAGAAAAACGAGAATGATCAGGGCAAAGAAGAAAATCCCAATCTTCGGCATCGATTCGCGCAGTGCCCGGAGGATGAACTGGGCCTGGCCCGAAAGCTCCAGAAGCTTGAGAATTCGGAAAACCCGCAACAGTCGGAGTAACCGGATTGTGACGAGATAGTAGGACGACGGCCAAGCAAAGAGAGCTAGATAGGCCGGCATGATCGAGATGAAGTCGACGACCCCAAAAAAGCTGAAGGCATAGGTCTTGCGGCGCGGGCTGCAGTAGAGTCGAAGAACGTATTCGATCGTGAAGAGACCCGTCAGGATCCATTCGCCGGTTTTGAGTAGAACGACGTTGTCCTTGCGAAAGCCCGGGATGGTCTCGAGGCAAACGAAGGCCGTGCTGATGACAATCGCGACAAGAAGAGCGACATCGAAGAGTTTACCTGCGCGGGTATCGGCTTCGAAAATAACTCGATAGATACGGCTCTTCATCTTTTGGGTAGGGTCCACGGGGAGGAAATTACCGCTGATGTCGCTCTAACAGAAGGCTCAATCTATCCTTTCTCGCCATCATTATTCTTCCGTCCCAAGTCCGAAAGCGGAACCCGAAGGCTCCCCGGCTTTCTCAGGTCAGGATCCTCCTCCGGCCAGATCTCAGTGGCCAGAACTGCGATACAGGTACCGATCGCCGATTCGAGGAATCGGAGGATCGCGTTCATATGAGGTGAGATCTCCGGATCGATCTTGGAGGAGATCATCATGATCGCAATGGTGATGCACGCGAGGCGGGCGTAATTGGGCACCCCGAAGCCTCCGCAAATCAGAACGGTGACGGAGATCGTCACGCACATTCCGATCGGATGGAACGGTAAGAAGGTAAGGTACAATGCTGCGGCAGCTGCCCCAATAAAAGTTCCCATCATTCGAAGGAGTGCAGTCTGCCAAGCATCCTTTCGGTTGGGCTGCAGGACGATCAGGACGGAGATCATTGCCCAAAGTCCACCGATATAGGAGGTCTCTCCCATCAAGGGGATATTGAGATAGTAGCCGCCGTAGAAGGCGAGTAGGCAGGTGATGAATCGCCGAATGGCGAAACGAAGTGTACGGTTCTTATACTGGTAGCGGATCACGATCAGTCCCTTTGATTCGTGAACCTAGAAGACTCGTGCTCGGGAGGCTACCGGGAAATCACCGGAATGGAACAGTAGCTCCGCAAAAAGGGAGGGGATATCTACTGCAGCACTCGAAAGCTGCGGGTGACGGCGAGAAGCTCTTCTTTGGAGGTTTCCAGTTCGTCCGAGGGACATCCGGATAAGAGGGTATAAACAACTTCGTAATGCTTGAGAACGGTGAAGAGTCCCACAGAGTCGATTCCATTTTCACTGAACCGGATAACATATTGGATCGCGGGCCAGCCGTTGATCGTTGTTTGAATAGGACCTCTCTCAACGTAGGAATTTTCGAGTTTTTGGGGAATTCTAGATGCGGAGTATTCCGCGATTTCGCTCAGAGTTACTTCCGGGGCGCGTGTGATGTTTGGATTGTTTCGGTCCAGGGGGCCGATCTTTGAAGAGTAGATGGCAATAAAGATATCCCTTTGGTAGGATCCCATCGCCAGCTCTTTCCGAACTCCCGAACTTGGATTGAAGACATAGCGAGAACTCTTGATCGTCCTCCAGTCGGACGGAGCATTGATGGAGATAGCCCCGCTAGGTGAGATAATCTGTTCCATCGGTCCTTCGGGATCAAAGCTGCGATCCAAAACGAGATCTTCGGAGAGCTTCAGCGGTTCACATCCACAGAGACAAAGAATGACGCAGAGAAGAAACTTCTGAGCGGCCGGCTTTTGTCGCTGAAAGGAGGCGCGGATCGAACGGGAGTGGGTCATCTCAGAATCTAGCGGTAGGGATTTCTTAGTTGAGCTAGGTAGTCGTCGATAACGATGTCCTGAAAACGCCATTTACTGTTGCAGGTGAGGGTTTGGCCACCGACTCGTATGCAGGGAACTTCGCTGATCCCCAGTGGAAGGTACACAAGGTTCTCTCCTGCGGGTTGGGTCTCGACCAATTCTTCCCTATAGGGGATTTCCATCTTTTCGAGTAATCCGCGGTAGAACTCGAGTTTTCGCCCGTCTGCCGTCATTATCATCTGTCCGGTCTGGGGGTGCCGATATTTTTGATTGCCAGACATGTAGAGGAGAGTGACAGAAACTTCACGCTGAGCTCGTTCGAACAGAAGATCTCTCATCGAATCTTCATTGAAGTCTTCTATATTCGCAAACTCCTGACGATTTTCCTCAGAAAGCTTATCGATCGGGAGCAGAAATTCCTGACCGTCTGCAGCCCGCTTGATCTGGATGAAGTTTTCTCTCTTGGCGAGGAGAATACAGTCCAGGGCCCGGCCTTGAGTATCGGTGATCTGGTAATTCTGCCGTTGGGGAATCGATTTTTGGGGACTTTGTTGCGTTCTCTCTTCCGAGTAGATTTTACTGCGAAGCCCTTTGGAGAGTGACCCATCAGTAAATTTCTCGGCTGCGGCCAGCGCCCCTAAAATGATGACTAATAGAACGAGAAACTTCATCGAGAAATGGGAATAGAATCAAAATACGGAGCCCGATAGAGCTTAATTTCTGGAACAGACCTCCAAATCGGGCAAGTCCTTTTGTAGTTTTTGGAGCAAGATGAGATTGGGGCTAGGGCTGAGGATGATTACAAGTTAGGGGCAGACTAGAATCGCGAAGCAGGCGAAGGATACGAATCGCCAAAAACCGAGTCATTTTCGGGCGAGGAATTCGGAGATGATGGCTTCTTTCAACGGAGAGGTGTTCTGGTCGTAGAAGAGAGACTCCCCGACCTGAAGGTAGGGTACCTGTGAAATCCCTTCGGGCAAGATGTATCGATAATTGCCAAGCGGTCTAAGTTCCACTTGCTTTTCGACATATTTGAGGTCCAGGTCCTTAACGAAGGCGCGAAAGAGCTCCAGTCTTCTCCCCATTTGAGTATTCTGGTGGTCATTCGGGCGCGGGGAGTGGAAGAACTTCATTTCCGGGATATGGTAAAGATAGACAGTGACTTCGGAACGAGCCAAGACGAAGAGTTCTTCTGTCATTCCATCTCGGTTGAAGTCCCGGATTTTTCCCAGCTCCTCCTGAGTCTCTGCAGAGAGTGTCGACATATCGACGAGGTAGTCTTGCTGATCGGGTTTTCGCCGAACAAGGATCATTGGCTCGCGTTTCCCTGGGAGGGTACAGTCTAGAGTGCGCCATTCCTGATCAATGAGGCGGATATCTCGGGAATCTGGGTCAGAAGTGTTCTGCTTCTTTCGGGAAAATTCGCTGAAATAACCAAGGAAGGCTCCCCCCGTGCCCAATTCGGCAAGAACCAGAACACCTAGGACCGCGAGTAAAATCACCGGAAACTTGATGTCTGGTCGCTGGGAGTTCACCGAATCGTAGAGAGACTTCTAATAAGGAAACTGACCCCGAATCAGTGCAAGAGGTTTTTCAGTTCACCCCCTGAAGAATTCCTGAATCCCACTGAGCATGAACTGTACGCCCATAGCGATAACAATCACCCCCATGTAGTTATTGATCATTTGACGACCAAATCCCGGTTTCGCCTTCGATTTCTTCCTCGACCCGAGTGCCGCGATAATGAGAACCGCCGTAACATAGGCCATCGAGATGAGAACTCCGAAGACGGCGGTCTCCGGAAAAGGCTCCCCCTGATGGGAAGCTCCAACCGTAATCACCCCGGTGATCGTCCCTGGACTAGCCCCAAAAAGAATTAGAGGGCTCAATGAAGAATCGTCCGGCTTTTTCTCCCCCGATTCCTCCTCAGAAGAGGAGCTTGGCGGCCGCATCATCGTTATCCCAATAAAGACCAAAATCCCACCACCCGCACATGAGAAGGCGGCAAGGGAAACACCAAAAGTGTGAAGAATACGATTGCCGAAAAAGGCCGAAATCAAAAGCACCACCGTAATCATTACCCCCGCCTTAGCGGCAGCCATAATCCTCTCCCGGCGAAGCATCCCCTTGGTTGCCGAAGCAAAAATCGCAGCGCAAGCGATCGGATTGACAAGGGCGAGAATGGTGACAATGGCCTGGATCAACTGATGCATGGTCTGGGAAGGTTCTACAAACTGTCCGGAATCGAGCAAGTCTCAGATTTGCTAAATCTATAAACCAGGTTTAAAAGTTTGATCTAGATATGAGGATCTGTTCAACTTAGTGCATGAGAAGAAAACGGATTCAGCTCGAGGGACAAACAGCTTACTACCATGTGATGAGTCGAACGGTGAACGGAGAGGCTCTCTTTGGCAACCGCGAGAGGGAGGTTTTGCGGAAGATGATCTGGCAGGTGGCTGATTTCTCGGGGATCCGGGTGGTTACTTATGCGGTGATGAAGAACCACTTCCATGTTTTGGTGGAGGTGCCGGCGGAGGTCAGTATTTCGGATGAGGAGTTGGTGCGTCGGTATCGTCGGCTCTATCCGAAGCCTACGCCTTGGAACCCAATGCGGGCCGAGGTTTTAGAGGGGCACCTTCGGGATAATGCTCTGGAGGGCATGGACTTGCGGAAGAGTCTGTTGCGACGGATGGGTGATGTTTCCTGGATGATGAAGACCCTGAAGCAGAGATTTACGCTCTGGTTTAATCGGTCGCGGGATCGTTTTGGACCGCTTTGGTGTGAGCGGTTTAAGAGTGTTCTGGTGGAAGGGGATCGTTGGGCGCTGCGGACGGTGGCTGCCTATATCGACTTAAATGCGGTTCGGGCGGGGTTGGTGTCAGATCCTAAGGATTACCGGTTTTGTGGGTATGCCGAGGCGATTGGCGGCAGTCGGCTGGCTCGGGCTGGGCTTTCTGTTGTGGATAAGGATTTGGCTGGGTATCGGCAGACTTTGTATGGGGTCGGAGCCGGGGAGAAGGCTGAGAAAAAGTCGATTTCTCGGGAAGAAGCGGTGCGGGTTCTGGAAGAGGAGAAGGGAAAATTGCCTTTGTCTGTGGTTTTGCGGTGCCGGGTGCGTTATTTTACCGACGGGATGGTGCTGGGATCGCCCTCATTTGTGGAGGAGCAGGTTCAGGGAGGTCTGGGGAAGCGTCCCAAGCGGGCGCATGCGATGACCGGGACCGATTGGGGTGGTTTGGCCGTCGGGACTGGACTGCGATCCAAGCTATTTGAATAATTTTTGACCGCTGTCGGATTCTTCGCCCTCCCTCGACTAAACATAATTGTTTCGTGGACAATGGGTTGCTTTGACGGCTAGCTTGTTCCGCTTTCCAATCCCGCACACATGAGTAAAGAGCGTATATCCGTGGTCATCCCGGTGTTTAACGAGGAGGGCAACCTGCCGGACCTTAGGCGAAAGATTATTGAAGCGCTTGAGGCGGTCGGTGCGGACTGGGAGTGTATTCTGGTCAATGATGGGAGTTCGGACGGGAGCAGCGATCTCCTCGACCAATTTCAAGCGGAGGACCCGCGGTTCCGAGCGATCCACTTTCGGCGGAATTATGGCCAAACTGCTGCGATGCAGGCGGGATTTGATTCAGCGGAAGGGGACATCATCATTCCGATGGATGGGGATCTTCAGAACGACCCCGTGGATATTCGCCGGATGCTCGATAAGCTCAATGAGGGCTATGATGTGATCTCCGGTTGGCGCAAGGATCGGAAGGATAAGAAAATTTCGCGTGTCTTTGTGAGCCGAATTGCGAACCGGGTGATTTCCTGGATTTCGGGGGTTCGCTTGCACGATTACGGTTGTTCCCTGAAAGCCTATCGTCGCGAAGTTCTCAAAGGGGTTCGTCTCTATGGAGAAATGCACCGCTTTATCCCGATTTATGCCAGTTGGCAGGGGGCGAAGGTTGCGGAAATTTCCGTTAGCCATCATCCGCGGGTCCACGGCAAGTCGAGCTACGGTCTGGAGCGGGTTTTCAAGGTCATCTTGGATCTGATGGTGGTGAAATTTCTCCACAAATATTCGCACAAGCCCATGTATCTCTTCGGGGGATTCGGCTTGGTCTTTTTCTTCTTCGGCTTTGTTTCCTTTATCTGGATGTCCAGTTTGAAGCTGTTTGCCGATATTCAGTTAACGGGAACGCCACTACCTCTCCTCACCGTTTTCATGGGGTCGCTCGGGGTCATGTCGATTCTTTTGGGGCTCCTTGCGGAGTTGGGCACTCGGACTTACTTTGAGTCCCAGGGCAAACGCACCTACATCATCCGCGAGACCAAAGAGGGTGAAACGATCGTCCGGGAACGAACTGACCTGCCCAATGTATAATGGTAAGAAAGTCGTCGTGGTCATGCCCGCCTACAACGCGGAAAAGACCATTGAGAAAACCCATGAGGAAGTCGTCGAGCAGGGGATCGCCGATCTCGTGATCGTGGTCGATGACCGTAGTTCAGATGACACGGTGGCTGTGGCTCGGGCGCTCCCGAACACTCTCGTTCATCGGCACTCTCAAAATACCGGATACGGGGGGAATCAAAAGAGCTGCTACCGCCTCGCCTGCGAGAATGACGCAGACATCGTGGTCATGGTCCACCCGGACTACCAGTATACGCCTCTCCTTCTCCCCGCCATGGTCTCAATGATCTCCAACGATCTTTACGACTGTGTATTGGCTTCGCGGATTATCGGGGGCCAGGCGCTTCGCGGGGGAATGCCGCTCTGGAAGTATTGCGCGAATCGCTTTCTGACGGCTTCGCAAAACCTTTTGATGGGGGCAAAGCTCTCTGAGTATCACACCGGATATCGGGCTTTTTCCCGGAAGGTTCTCGAAAAACTCGATCTGGAAAAGAATTCCGATGACTTCGTTTTCGACAATCAGATGCTGACTCAGATCCACTGGGAAGGATTCCGGATCGGGGAGGTGTCCTGCCCAACGAAGTATTTTCCCGAGGCGTCCTCCATCAATTTTTGCCGCAGTTCCAAATATGGGCTCGGTTGTCTTTGGAACGCCTTACTTTTCCGCCTTGCTCGGTGGAAGGTAGCTCGTCCCCGTTTGTTGTCCGAGGGATAAACGACTGTGCGCTGGAGACGAGTTGACTCCCTTATTCTGCTCGGAGCCATTCTCGGCGGTCTCTTCGTCGCGGCGATTGTGGCCCTTCCGCGTTGGGTTGTGGATTCGCGGATGGTCTTGGAGGTGCGATTCGAGAATCCTCCTTCCGGGACCGAGCCCGTATTTAAGCTTCGTTATGATCGCGGGCGAGGGTTGAGCAGTTTGCGGGTGACGGAGCCATTCTCGGTAGGAACTGAAGATCCGGAACGGTTTCGATGGATTTTCGACGCTCGCCCCATGGAATTGATCCAACTCGAGGTAACAGGTTGGAGTGGTCCTCTCGCAATTGAATCTGCGGTCGTGGAGGATCTGGATGGGGATCTTCTCTATGAGTTTGACCCCAATCAGATTCGAGCGGCGGACGAAGGAGTGATTTATCCTCTGGAGCAGGTGGATTCGGATCGTTTCTCTCGATTGATTCTGCCGGTCTCGGAGCCGGGAGGGCTCGGTCGTCCCCATCGATTCTCGTTCGAAAGTGTGAAAGCAACAGCAATTGGATTTGTGTTGGGGGCAGGCGTGTTCTTGTTCGCTTTCCAACTCTGTTTGCGGAAGCCGTTCGGTCTGGGGTGGATCGGCTTTTTTCGTATTCCGTATCCTGTAGCTGGAGAGGCGAACGTGCTGCCGCGATCGTGGGTTCTGTCTTCTCTGATCCTTCTCGGGGCCTTGGTGCTTCTCCGGTCTTGGGAGAATTTCCTCCATCCGAGTTTATTCGTCGAAGACGCCTTTCACTATTTTAACTTCTATTATAACTCCAAGGTCTCTCTTTGGGATGCTCTTCTTCGGCATCCGAACGGCTATCTCAATATCCTGCCCAACGTGATGGCGTGGGCATTTGCCTGGATGGATGTCCGGTCGATTCCTGGAGCCTATGTGGGCTTTGCTGTTACCTTTGCGCTATTCGCTGCGTCCCTGCCGCTCCTAACCGGGTGGTTTCGGAATCGATGGATCGCCTTTGTGGTGCCACTGGTTCTGGGCCTCAGTGGAATGAACCACATTTTCTACTACACGACGCTGACCTTTCAGATGTACGTGTCGGTCTTGGTCCTGCTCGGAATGATGTTCCTGCCGGCCTCGCACGGGAGTCTGGGGTTGGCACTCCGGATTCTGATTGGAGTGCTCCTCGTGTTTTCGGGACCGTATTCGGTGGTCGCGGTGCCAGTGGGGCTCATGCTCCTCGTGCTGTTTCAACCCTCTCGGCAGTCTTTTTTCTGGGCCTCAATGGTCTTCGCGGGGATCGTTTTTTTGGAAACCTCATCGGGAATGGTGCGATTACAGAATGCTCTCGAGCCGTCGGTCTTGGAGCGGATGGGGCGGGTAATGGTGGAGCGAGTTCTCTTTTTTGATTGGGGAATCGTCGAAGTCTCGACGGGGATTTGGATTGTTGGGGCGTTGATCGTGCTGGCTTATCTGCTCCTCTGGAATGACGCTTCTTTTCGACGGATTGGGACGGTATTCCTCGCAATTGTCGCTCTGGCGATGGCTCCTCTTTTTCTTAGCTGGAAATTTCTCCTCTATTCGGATCCCTACGACTGTCACGTTCTTATCTCCCAGTTCTTTTGGTTGATGTTCCTGCTCTACGCCGCCGATCGGATTTCCGAACGGTTCGGAGGCCTCCTCAAGATCGCTCCCATTTTTGCCATCCTGTTTGTGGCTTTTGTTGGCATTGATCAGGTGAAGAGTCCAAACAAGAGATATTATCCGCCCAATCCTGAGACCATTCGGTTTGTTGAGAAGGTTAAGATCGCCGAAGAGTTGCATTTGGAAGACGAGAACGAGTTCGTTATCCTCGACGGAGTCGGTGCCTCTCAGGAAGCCTTTGCACCGCACTTGCGAGTGGGCAGTAAAGAGACAGATGCCCGGCAACGTACGCCGGAGGAGCTCGGGCTGAAGGATTGAGTTTGCCGTTTTCGGTTATCGGCAAAGGTGTTTCTCTGAATGGCTTGTTGTTGTGAGCTTTTGTCGCTCGTTCTGGATTTTTGCCCAAATGTCGGCTACGATCCCGATTCTCTGAATGGTTTTCAGCTCCCACGTATTTCTCTTTCTCTTTCTGCCGTTGGTATTGGTTTCGTATTACCTTTGCCCGCGGCCGGGGAGAAATGTGGTTTTACTGGGTTATAGCCTCCTCTTTTATGGATGGGCAAATCCGCTTTTTGCCCTCCTTCTCCTCTTGACGGTAGGGGTCTGTTACCTCGCGGGGCAACTGGCGGCCCGTCGTCATCGACCAGAAGGTGGCAGCGGGCGAATTGGGCTTTTGCTGGGGGTAGTATTTCCTCTGCTGGTCCTCGGGGTTTTTAAGTATTTCAACTTCGCCCGCGACAACTGGAATGCGATCGCGGCGGCATGGGGTCCCGGCCTCGCGGAATTGGACATAGCCCTGCAGGTCGTCCTGCCACTCGGTCTTAGTTTCTACACCTTTCAGGCGATCACCTATGTCGTCGATATTTACCGCGGGGATGCTCGGCCGCAAAAAAATCCGCTGGATTTCGCTTCCTATATTGCGCTCTTTCCCCAGTTGGTAGCGGGGCCGATCATTCGCTATGGGGAAATTGAGAGGCAGCTTCGGGAAAGGCGGGAAACCATTAACCTCTTTGCCAGAGGAGTCGGATTTTTCAGCATCGGGTTGGCGAAAAAGATCCTCCTCGCCAATCCCTGCGGGCAGATTGCGGACGCCGTATTCGCAACAGGGACCACGGCGGCAGCGGATGCCTGGACCGGAGTCTTCGCCTATTCGATGCAGATCTATTTCGATTTTAGCGGTTATTCGGACATGGCCCTGGGTCTCGGGTTGATGTTCGGATTTGTCTTTCCGATCAATTTCAATTCTCCCTACCGTTCTGTCTCGATCACTGATTTCTGGCGGCGATGGCACATTTCCCTTTCGAGCTTTCTCCGGGACTACCTCTACATCCCGCTCGGGGGAAATCGGAAAGGAAACCTTCGGACGTATGCGAACCTGATCACGGTAATGTTGCTCGGAGGACTCTGGCACGGTGCCTCTTGGACTTTTGTGGTCTGGGGGGCATGGCACGGAGTGGGGCTGGCCGTCGAACGTCTCTGGAATCAAAGAGTTGGGCGAAGGATCGCTCCTACCTACCTCGCGATTCCTCTGGTCTTTGTCATTGCCTCCCTCGGGTGGGTTTGGTTTCGGGCGGATTCCTTTTCTCACGCTGCGGAGATCTTTCGCAGTCTCTTCGGTTTGGCTGATCCCGATGAACGGGCTCTTTTGCTCGATGGATGGATTCGTCAACCCTATCTATTGCTGACACTCTTCGTGGCTCTCGGGATCTCCTGGTTCGGAGTGCCGACCCATCGGCTCCTGCGTTCGATTGGCTTCGCTAAAGCTATTGCCATTCTGCTCATCCTGGTTCTGGCCGTAGTGGCGATGTCCAACCAGAGCTTTAACCCCTTCATTTATTTCAACTTCTGATGGATCGCGAAAAAGAAGCTTGGGAAGAATTGGAGCGCTCATCCGTGAGTTGCGGAAGCCGTTGGCTTTTGGTCGGAGTTTTTCTTTTTGCGGTGTTTGCTGTTTTTGTGGTCGATCTGTGGCATCCCTACGGCCCCCGGGATGCGGTCCGCACGTTTTCCGAACGTTCGCGTCCTTTGGAAACGGATACGGGGAGTTTTGATAAAATCCGATCGTGGAACCGCGAAGTTCTCACCGACATCGAAGGCTTCGAGGCGCAGATTGAGGATGAGAGTGTCCTAGCGCGCACGATTCCTTTTTATCAGTGGTTCATGGTTCGGGCTCTGAGCACCTCTGGAACTGGCCGCGTTCTCATTGGTCGGGACGATTGGTATTTCTTGAAAGAGGGGTTGGAGACGACTCTGGGATGGGGCGCGGAGGAGAATCTGAAAAAGGCTGACGCGGCGGTTCGTCGCTTAGCCGGGCAGTTGGCCCAGAAAGGGATCTCTCTCATACTCGTGCCGATCCCAGGGAAGGCGGATCTATATCCGGGTCAGTTTTCCTCTCGTTTTACGACAGACGGTGTCCTGGCTCCGGCACAACGGCGGGAGCGATTTTACCGGAACTGGGCAAGCCTGCCGGGAGTCGATGTTCTGCCTGCCCGAGAGTTGCTGACCCGTCTCCGGGAAAAGGGACAGCCCGTATTTTTGGAGCGTGACACTCATTGGACTCCCGCTGCGATGGAGACCGTGGCCCGAGCCCTCGCGGACTCGATTCAGGAAGAGGTCGCCGATATTGAGAGTGGGGGTGAGCCCGTTTCCTCTCCGGGTGATTTGGTGGAAATGATGCGTTTGCCTGTCGCTTTGACGCCGGAACAGCAGGTGGAGGTGGAGAGAATTTCGACGGAGATTTCATCCACCCGCGAATCCGGAGTCATCTTTCTGGGAGATAGTTTCGCTGCGGTTTTCTCGGACGCTGTTTTGGGCTGGGGGGAGAATGCGGGTCTCCAGGATCGGCTTCCGGCGTTGCTTGGGGAATCCTTCGATTTTCGATTAAATTATGGGGATCCCGTATCCGGCCCGGGTAGACAACTGGAGCGTCTTTTGAACTCGATGGGAGAAGATTCTCGGCCGCGAGTCGTTATCTGGGAGTTTGCCGAGCGTTTTCTCGACGAGGGCGAGTGGGATGGCCTATTTCGGTGAGCTGATCCATGTGGTGATCAAGCTGCATCGTTCTTTGGGGCCCTTAGAACGGTTGCCCAAACATCGCCACGAATTGCATGGTCTCTTCGGAGAAAGCCGCTCCGATTCGGACAACCGCGTTGCGAACGAAGAAGCGTAGGTCGATGCCCGCGTCATAGTGGAGGTCGTTATAGAAAAGCTCGAGGTCGTAGGAATCTCCGACTCGCCCGGCCTCTGCGAATATGGAGATCTGCCACCAGTCGAGGTCGAGAATCTCGTCGACCATGGTGTCTGAGAACGGGAGCCAGTGGGGAATGAGCCGGTATTCCGCCGAAAGATAGGAGACCGCCCGGCCGTTGAACCGGTTCGACGGATATCCACGCATCCGATTGAACCCTCCGAGGGTCGCTCCAGTGTAGTAAGGGGGACGATTTACGGCAACGGGAGCGCCGAGTCCGGGGACGTCCACCTCCTCCCAAGTGAACGAATAACCGGTCCAGGCGTTGAGTCCGATGACCCGTTGTCGAAACCATCCGGTCTCGCCCAAGTTGAAATACTTCGAGAGCTCGATTTCCCCGAACGTCCACGAGTCAGAGTCGCCGAGGGCACCCCAATCCCGGGTGATGGCGACTTTTTGGTAACTGCCCCGGCTCGGGTTCGTACGGAAGTCCCGGTTATCGTATTCAAGACCGACTTGCAGATTGAGGGTTTCAAAGCTGTAGGGCGTTCCTGTTTCGGGAACGGTCACGCTTTGATTGCGATAGTAGGGGCGAAAAAGGAGTGAGGTGCGGCCGGAGCGAAACGGGTCCCAAATCTCGCCCCCCGTAGGTGCGGAGACGAGCATTCCCCGATCGACCTCATAGGTGTGGATGGCGCTGTCTCGGTTGTCGCCCATCGGGAGAACGTAGCGAAACTGGGCCTGGAGCCATGCATCGTCGGCTCCTTCTCTGAAATAGTTTTCTCCGCTCGAGTCGTTGCTGCCGGCGAGGTTTGGCGAACTGAGATATTCGGGGTTGCCCGGGAGGAATACTTGGAGATTCGTGTAGTGAAAATAGTTGGCTAGCGGTTCGACGTAGAGACGATCGAGAATTCCGGTGGGATACCCGTTCCCGCCGAGGATTACGCTCCAGGTGCCGTTGCTGCTGTAGGTCGCCGCCCCGTAGGTGATCGAGGTATCGCTGAGCCAGCCGGAGGTGCCGCCCCCAATCCCAACTGCGACGTCCCAGGTGTCACTGGAAAACCCGTAGGGGAGGGCGATCCAGCCCTTACGCGGCACTCGTTGTCCTTTGTCGACAGTGATGTCCTGAGCGGTTGCGGGAAGGATTCCCAGCAAAGCTAGGATGCATCCGCAGAGGAGTTTAGTCCTGAGCGGAAAAGGTCGGCGGCCGCAGTGCATGAGTCGTGATGAGTCGAACAGGAGGTGGAAGAAAATCGTGAATAACCTTTGTGCCCGAAGATCGTTAGCGGAGCGTGGGCGCGAGACCAACCCCAAATCGACTCAGATTCCGCAGAACGCTTCGGATTTTCTATGAGGAGCCGTTTTCTGCTCCGTTTTCGTTGGCGGTTTGGTGTGCCTCGACTGATTCCCCGCCCTTGACTGTCTTCATCCCTCCCTCTCTCATTGAGGCGCTTCTTTTTCACCCTTTCAACTCGTCCTTCGCAGCTATATTTCAATGAAAAACTCTCCGGAACCGGGTCATTTGAAGTCACACGTTACCCTGGTGATCTCGCATCGGGTTTCGGAGGAGGTCTCGCGCGAATTTGCCCGTTTGCAGGATGAATTGGCCCGCAAGCTGAAGACCTTCGAGGGGTTCCTGGGGTTGGAAACGTCCTCTCCCGAAGGGGGACGGCAGGAGGAGTGGGTGATTGTCTACCGCTTTCAGCACGCTGGGGCCCTTGAGAAGTGGATGGAATCCCCGCAACGAAAGAAAATCGTCGAAAAGATCCGCGAGCTCACCGGGCAGGAAGGGAGTATTCAGATCCTAGTCGAGCCGCAGAACAAGGAATCGGTGACGACGGTATTCGCTCATCGGATTAAAAAGGGGTGCGAGGAGGATTATCGGAATTGGCGGGCGCGAATTATCGAGGCCCAGCGGGCGTTTGACGGGTTTCTCGGGGTGGAGTCTTTCGATCCCATAGAAGGCGTGAGCGACCAATGGGTGGACATTGGCCACTTCACCAACGCCGAATCCCGGATCGC
Source organism: Puniceicoccus vermicola (assembly GCF_014230055.1). Taxonomy (NCBI): domain Bacteria; kingdom Pseudomonadati; phylum Verrucomicrobiota; class Opitutia; order Puniceicoccales; family Puniceicoccaceae; genus Puniceicoccus; species Puniceicoccus vermicola. The sequence goes on from NZ_JACHVA010000046.1 coordinate 82,212, forward strand.
GTGGATGGAGTCGGAGGAGCGCAAGCGATTGGTCCGGGAACTCGAGCCGCTGGCGGAGGATGTTTCGGTCAAGTCAGTGAGCTCGGGGCTCGATGCTTGGTTTCGCAGTGGCTCCGGAGAGCAATCGGAAGAGACCCCGCCTGTCTGGAAGCAGGCGCTTTCGATCTTGTTGGCTCTCTATCCGATCGTGATGCTGCTGACCTTTTATTTCAATCCGCTCTTCGGCTCGATCTCCTTGCCCCTGATGATGCTGATCGGAAATGCCGTCAGCGTCAGTCTACTGTCTTGGTTCGTCATGAAATGGGTCAATCGCCTACTGGGTTTCTGGCTTCTTCCGAAACGGAAGAGCCTGGCTTTGGATATCGGTGGAGCCGTGGGGATTTTCATCTTACTGGCCATAATGCTCTTCTTGTTCGAGCGATTCGATCCTTTGCCGATGAAGTAGCCTCAAGCCGTTCGATTCTCTCCTGACTCCACGAAAAATTATGATTATTTCCGGACAACTCCTTCTTCCTTCTGGCGAACGAACCGTAAATATCCAACCGGGTTGGCTTCGACTCGAAGAAGACCGAATTGCCGAAGTGCATCCCGGAGAGATCCATTCCCGCCCCGATCTCGGTGGGGAAGACTTTCTCGTTTCCCCCGGCTTCATCGACACGCACCTGCACCTGCCTCAGATCGATTCTTTCGGAGCGTTTGGCGAGAGATTGCTCGACTGGTTGAATGGGACGATCTTTCCGGCAGAGATTGCCTGGTCTGATCCGGATCACGCTCAACTGCGGGCCCGAAGTGCTATGGAGCAGCTGTTTGCCTGTGGTACAACCGGGATCGTGGCGTTTGCCTCCAATCATTTCGAAAGCACGAGGCGCTCGCTTGAAACGGCACGAGAGCTCGGAATGCGTGCGTCGATCGGGCAAACTCTCTGTGATATGGAGATCACACCCGAGCTTTTGGTTCCCACGGCGGATTCTCTTCGGCAGGCGCGTGAGCTTTTGGAAGGATTCCCTCCCGGAACCGACCGTGTCACCGCCTCAGTGGCTCCTCGGTTCGCATTGACTTGCACCGGAGAGCTGTTGAGTGGGTGTGGAGATCTTGCCAGGGAGTTCGGTGCCATCGTCCAGACTCACTTGGCGGAGATGGAGCCTGAGTGCGAGCGGGCCTGTGAACTTCATGACGCGTCGGACTACACAAGTATTTACGAACGCGCGGGCCTCCTCACGAGCCGTTCGCTCTTTGGACATTCGATCCACCTCAGCCCCGACGAACGCTCACGCCTCGCCGCTGCCGGGAGTAAGGCGGCCCACTGTCCCACCTCAAACACATTTCTCCGGTCCGGCGTCATGAATCGCGCCCAATGGCTGCGAGACGGCTATGGGGTCACCCTGGCCACCGACCAATGCGCAGGCTACGAGAAATCCATGATCCGCGTCGCCCGCTCGATGCTTGAGGTCACGATGTTTGTCGGAGAAAAGCCACCCAGCGAATTCGAGGCGTGGTGGCAAATCACAGCAGGCAACGCCCAAGAGCTCGGTTGGGCAGACAATGGCGTGCTCCGTGAAGGAGCCGAGGCTGACATTGTTCTCATCAAACCCGAGCATCCCTGGCACAAACTGCGCCGCCCCCTGAGCGACCTCCTTTGGACCTTCGACGATCGCTGGCTCAAGGCGACCATTGCCAACGGAAAGTTGGTGTATCGCCAAGCGTAAGAGGAGTCTGTGTTTGGAGACACGGTCTGAAGAAACATTGGACTAAAATCTGTCTGGTTTAAAATATTTGGCACCAAGGAGATCGGGATCATCTCCGTGTGTTTGATTTGGCCACTCCCCGGTCGTCTTTCGTCTTTACTGAGTTGTTTGTCTATGTGATCGACGAGGCTTCTGATATCGTGAAGTAAATAAACCAGGTTACTTTAAGTTGACATGTTCGGTTTCGAACTGTGATTCGACTGGGTCGTGATACCAGAATCGGGATTGTGCGGTTGAAGTCTGGGCGGCTTGCCGTTCCCTCTGTTCAATGCGCTTTTTTGCTAAACTTTCGCCTGCAATTCTTGGGGTGTTTCTGCTCCTTCTCGCTGCTTGCTCTTCTGGTTCCGGTTTCGTAGAGACCGAGGCTCCCTCGGGGTCCTCCAATCAACTCCTTGCGCCAGAGGAACTTGCGGGTGGATCGGTCCGGGCGGTTTGGATCCGCGAAGTTGGAGATGGGACGGATTGGCACGCTGCCACGAGCAACGTGATCCTCATGGGCTATGACAGTGAGGACGGCCAAGGGGTTCGGGTGTTGCACGAGGGATTCCGTAATTATAACAAGCCACTTCTCTCTCCGGACGGCCAGACCGTCGTCTTTACCGACCTTTCCGATCGTCGCGGGATCATCACCGCTCTGGAGTGGGGCTCGCAGAAGCTCGTCCCCCTTGGGGCCGGTCTCGCCCTCGATGTCTGGGAGGCGCCCGATGGCACCGTTTGGGTCTATGCTGGGCAAGGACCGATGGACCATCGGGGAAATGTGGCCAAGGTCGAACGCTTTCCCCTCGACGACCCTTCCGCGCGGGAGCTCGTTTGGGATCACAAAGTGGCGCGTGACAATTTCCAGCTTGGGGCCTCGGGACAATTCGCCGGCGGGCTTTTTCCCGCAGCTCCCAATGGTGGCGTGGTCGACCTTGAGACTCTCAAGTTCAACGTCTACTCGCCCGGTTGCTGGGCTGCGCTCTCTCCGGGCCCCCGGGGATTGCTCTGGGTCTTTGACGGTCGCCACCGCAATCTCCAGTTTTTTGCCACCAATTCGGAATACCAGCCCGGCGGAGACACCGATCGCTGGGTGGTCAACATCACCGGAGCACCGGGAATCGACGGCAACCGCACCTACTATCCCCGTTGGTCGAACCATTCCCGCTTTTTCGGGGTTTCCGGTCCGATGCCGCACGGCAACTATGAGCGGGCGGAAATCTACATCGGTCGCTTCTCGGAGGATTATCAGCGCGTCGAGGCCTGGAGCCGCCTTACGAACGACGACCGCCCCGATATCTTCCCAGATATTCGGGTGATCCCCGGCGGGAAAGGGACCTCTGCGGGATCTACAGGGCCGGTTTCTTCGAAAATGCAGCCGAACTCCACGGGGGAGGAATTTGAGACGACTGGCGTCCTTCTCGAGAAGACCCGAACTCCCACGCCGGACGACATTGCCCCTTACAAATCCGCCCTCGCGGTTTACCGCTATCAGGTGGAGTCGGTGCCGGAGACTGGGGAGCCGGGCGAAATATATGTCGGTCACTGGGTCATTCAGGATGAAAAAGTATTGCGCGATTTTCGGAGAGAAGTGGGCGAGTCCTATCCGCTCGAACTCGAGATCTACGATGGAAACCCGAAGTATCAGGGCAAACGGGTCGTTTCCGACTTGAACGAAGGGGCCTCGACCCTCTTCGTGGACATATCGGACAATTGAAGACCTTTTACGACTTTCACCTCCACTGGTATCCGGGATACCAGATCGATCGCTTTGGCGAACGACTGCAGGAGGTGACCCGCAACTATTCCTCCGTCGTCGGCGTGGTGTATGACACCGAGCTCGTCGATTGTTGGAATGATTTCCTCATTGCCACCCAGTTTCTCCCCCTGAAGAACGTGGAGTCCAGCGACTCGCGGTTCTACGGCGAGATGGAGGAAGATGGCACCCGGATCGTGTTCTACCGGGGCGTACAAGCTGTCTCGGAGGAGAACGTCGAGCTGCTGGTCATCGGCGAAGTGCCCGACACGGGGCCGTTAGAGAAAATGGTATCGGTGGCCCTCTCGATTGGTTCGGCCGTTCTGTTGCCTTGGGGCTTCGGGAAATGGCGGGGCAAAAGGGGACAGCTCATCCTCCGGGAGTTCCGTCAATCGCGGCCCAGGCTTTTTCCGTCAGACTCCGCCAATCGCCCGAACCGCGGCGGTGGGAAGGCCTTTCTTGCGGGAGTATTTGCGAAACTGCCGGGGTGCTATCGGCTCGATGGGAGCGATCCCCTGCCTATGGAGAACGACGAGATCTTCTCGTTCACCTTGGGGATGGAAGGTCCCGAGCCGCAGGATTTCCCGGAGGACGCAGCCTCTTTTGCTGAGAGGTTGCCGCAGTTGGCCTCGGAGTTGAAGTCTGTCGAAGGGCGGAGGGTCGGCCGTGAATCGGTGAGTCGCCAGGTTCGTTTGCGGAAGAATGGACTCGCTTTGCAACCTCCCCATATTCCGACGGTGCCCGGGACTTCGGATGCGGGAGATATCGAGTCCGCTACGGATCGCTACGCCCGCCGGTTTTCCGGAAGCGTCGGAATGTTCTTTCTGGATCGTCAGGCCGAGCTCACTCTCAAACTTGCTGAGTTGGAGCGCTTTCCGAAAGGGGAGGTTCTCGACATTGGAGGCGGTCACACCCAGCTAGCCCCTCACTTTCTCGAGAAGGGCTGTTCGGTGAGCATCTTCGCCAGCGACGACTCTTGTCGGAAGCGTCCAGACCGGATACTCGGCGCCTGGAACTATCGATTTGCGACGGGCGATCTTCTCCACCTCCCTTATCCGGACAACTCTTTTGAAGTCGTTACTCTTTTCCGCCTCGTTCCCCACGAGACAGATTGGGAAGCTCTCATCGAGGAAGCCGCCCGGGTCTCTCGCAATACCGTCATCCTCGACTACCCCGACATTCGTAGCTTCAATGTCTTTTCAAGAATGCTCTTTCTGGTGAAAAAGGCCGTTGAAAAGGACACCCGGGACTACGAGCTCTTCACGCGCAAGAAGATTGCGGCTGCGATGGAGGAAGCCGGTCTCCGAGATCTACGCTGGAGGCCGCAGTTCTTTCTTCCCATGGCTCTCTATCGCATGGTGGGTTCCGGTCGTTTTGCCAAAATCCTCGAAAGCTTTTTTAACACTCTCGGGCTTACCCAACTATTCGGCTCCCCGGTTATCGTTGGAGGACGCAAGAAAGCCAGCGAATGAAACGTAAAGGGTCTCTTGCGATAGTTTTATGGGGGATGGCGAACCTTGAATTTCCAACCTCGACCGTGAATGGGAGGATTTTCTTCACTCGATGTTGGACGTTTTACGTTCAAAGTTCGATGTTCGCCCTCTAAAATATCTGCCAATCATCCCCGCGACTAAACTTCAAAATTTTCTTCGATCGCAATTCTCCGTGTCCCAGTCACTCTCCATCCTCCTGATTGCCCCGCATCCCTTCTTCGCGGAGCGCGGCACCCCGATTGCTGTGCGCGAGGCGGCGATGCTTCTCAGTGAGGCCGGGCACAAGGTGACGATCCTGACCTTTCACCTCGGAGAGGATCCTGAAATTCCCGGAGTCGCGGTGAAGCGGATTCCCCGGATCCCCGGAATCAAGAAAGTCGGGATTGGGTTTTCTCCCGCCAAGCTCATCGCCGATGGTTTTCTTTTTCTGAAGCTCGGCTGGATGCTCATGCGTGAAAAATACGATGCCGTTCACGCTGTCGAAGAGTCCGTCTTTCTCGCTTGGATCTGGCGTGAGTTCATTCCGTATCGCCTCGTTTATGACATGGACTCCTGCATGTCGGATCAGATCGTGGAGAAATGGCCTCAGGCGAGTTCCCTCGGGAGTTTCCTGCGGGGTAGTGAGCAGTTTGTCATGCGGCGAGTCGATCACATCCTTCCCGTGTGTCCCGCCTTGGCCGAGACCTGTCGCGAGTTGGCCTCGCAGACTCCGCGTTCTGTTTTGCACGACGTCCCGCCGCCGAAGTCGGGCCATCAGCCCGCCGATCTCGTGAATCTACGCCAGCTGGTCGGCAGTGATGGACCCATCGCCCTCTACGTCGGAAACTTTGAAGGTTATCAAGGAGTGGATTTGCTACTCGCCGCGATGGAGCGGGTCGATCCAGTGTCCCCGTTGCGCCTCGTCCTGATCGGAGGAGGGGAGAGCACAGGGAGTATTCGCAGGCGCATCGAGACGACCTCACTCAAGGGTCGAGTGCTCCTCCCTGGACCTCAGCCGCTGGACCATTTGCCCTTTCTCCTTGAGCAGGCGGATATTCTCGCTTCTCCGCGTAGCCGTGGTGTCAATACGCCGATGAAAGTTTACGCTTATCTGCAGTCCGGACGGGCAATGGTGGCCACCCGCATCCTTTCCCATACCCAAGTGATGAGCGAAGAGCATGCTTGCCTGGCCGACCCGACTCCTGCAGGCCTGGCCGAAGGCTTGGAGACTCTCGCCAATGATCCAGCCCTTCGCGACCGCCTGGGGCAATCGGCGAAAGCTCTTTCCGAAACCCGTTTCTCCCGCAATGCCCTTGGCGAGCAGATTTTCAAAGCTTACGAAACTGAGCCGGGTATTGATTGCTGAGTAGTTTTGTTGAAGGGAGAAGACTCCCTCCACTCTTGGGCTTGGATCAATGTTTGCTCCCCCGATGGTGAATGATGCTCGCACGGCGGGTAGCAGTCGATACTGCCGGAAAAACGGAATCAGTGGAGAAGGTGATATTCGGTCGGATTGCCCGGGAGGAACCAGTTCCAGCCGGCTTCGAAGAATACGCTGACGACATTCGCCAAAAGGATGAGAGCGAAAAGGCCGAGCACGCATTTCGAGAAGGTCGAGAGTTTCGTTGGGCGATAGGTTTCGCCCTCCTTCAGGGTCCACAAGTGAAGGCCGCAGACAGCAACCATGACGGCAAAAACAATGAAGGCCCAAGTGTAGAGATGGAACCCCATCACGGGGGTCCCGTAGCCCGGATCCGTCGAGCTGGCAATATGGAGGACGATCTGGCGGGTGGAGATCGATCCTCCGAGCATTGCGGCTATGATCGTCATGCCAAAGAATTTGACTCGAACGCCGTGGAGAATCACGAGGCAGGGGCCGATCGCCGCGAGGGACATCCCCATCCGCTGTAGGTAACAGAGGGGGCAGGGGATTTCTTCGAATATGAACTGAATCCCGAAGGCCCCGAGAAGAACTCCCATCAGGACGAGAACGTAAAGGTGCGCGAGGTAGTAGGTGAGGCGAGCGTTGGTCATCGTACCGAGTCTAGAGGTTGATCTGCAAGGTATCCGTCGAATGGTGAAGAAAGAGAATCACCATGAGGATGAACGTGACGATGAACAGAACGTCGACGAGACCTTTCGGGGACCGGGTCGCCGCAAAGAGCGTGGCGAGGAGAAAGAGGAAGATCAGAGCGGCCATAGGTTGGTAGGGAGGGTTTACGCGAAATGAGTGAATGCCGAATTTCTGAAGGGATCATGCAAATTAGGACGAGATTGGCAATATCCCGAATTCGCCGAGAATCCCGCCTTTGGAAGTCTCCGTAGGTTTGTGCGCGGGATTCTCCTTTTTGGGCATCTAAGGAACCTCCTTTGAACTCAACTCTTCTCTATCTCTTAGATGAGAGTAAAGCTTATCCATGATGGTCAAAACAGGGATTATACGGAAGCGCCATTCGTTGTGACCAAGGTTCTGTTTGAACTCATTTTCGACGAAAATTCACAGTCGGAGCATTCTCGGTCCTTGTGTGCTTTTCGCGGTATCCGGCCGGTGGCGGGCCTCTACATCACTGGCGATTTACTTTGGGGTAGATGATCCCAGGGCGGGTATTGGCCAGTCGAACATACGGATGCTTCGAAATAGTTCCGAGGCGCTGTAGAATTCATACGGTCTCAAAAACGGGCTAAAGGATCTTCGAATGGATGTTGTCTGGTGTCGAAGCTCTGCCCGGTTAAAGGGGGAGGAAGGCTCCGAAGCTTATATTCTCAGGGGTTCTGATCTTTCCGGAGAAATCCCTATCGACTCGGATACGTTCGTCGATTGGGTCGAGATACTCGTCCGTAGGAGTTCCTGGGAGTTTCTCCGAGGTCAAACGAAAGTCATGGTCGGCAAGGTTTGTGAACCAGGCGGGGTCTCCTGCCGTATAGAAACTCTGAGAATCCTGCCGGGTCGCCTCTTTCCAGTCCTGGAAGTTCAGGAATGTGATGCCTTTACGATTCGAGGTTTTGAGCCAAGTGACTCTGGCGCCGGCGATTCCGTAGAGATTGTAGTTCGAGTGAATGTTTTTGTATTTATCGGGTGCTGCCTGATCATTCAAATGGAACATGAAAAAGCTTCCATTTGGTTTGTAGATGAGGGAGTTCTCGTAGGTGGTCGGGCCGCGGTAGTTCCAAAGACTACTGAAGCCGTCTGCCCCTCTTTGAGAGAGGTCGAGCAGCTTCTGGGGGACGGATTCCAAGTCGAAAACGTGTGTGTTGTTCACATAGTAAATCTCCGTCCCTTCCTTGTGGTAATCGCCGATCTGAACATTGAAAAAAATGTTGTTTGCGAAGAGCAAGCGGCTCCCTGTGGAGCCGGAAGCTCCTGGGGTTTTTAGAAAAGTTGCATTCTCGAGGATGTTTCGTTCAACCCGGAAAAAACGGTTGTGAAACTCGGGTTCTTTGCGGCGGAATCCGATGTCAAAGCATGCGTCCATGGCCGGTCGTAACCAATTGCGGACGACGTTGTTGAACAGCATGCCATTGGAAGGGGAATGGATGAGGATGGCATCTTGATTTCGTGAGGTTTCATCCGTTTCGGTTCCGTTGTGGATATAGGTATTCTGAATGACCTGCCAGCCGGGGATTCTCGGGTGCTCGGCCCAGATGCCGGTTCCGTTTTTTCCGTGCTTTCCGGTTTCCCCGTTGTTTAGCCAGATTCCTCCCCCGCACCGGAAGTATCCGTCTCCGTCAAAGTCGGTGCCTTCGATTTCGACATTTTCGACCAACACGTCTTTACATCCTTCGATACGTAGGTGGAAGCTATGCACCGGCCCTTTGAGGCGAACGTTGCGAACGGTGACGCGATCTGCGCCTTCTATGCGAATCCCGTCCCAAGTCCGGTAGTCGGGATCGCTGTAGGAGATCGAAATGTTTTCGATAATGACTTCTTTCGCGTTCCGGATGAGGAAGAGAGTGGTACCCTCTTTTTGAGGAATGTTTTGATTCCAGCGAACGGATAGGTGCAGGCCCTCTATGTGCACTTGATCTTCATCTTCCCAGACCCGTTTCGAATCTTCGCCGAGAACGTCGGTGGGTTGGATTTGAGGAACGGTTCTCAATGTAATTTCGTCAGCTGTTGGTAGCGTGGACCAGTCGCTCATGTAGGCGTTGGTGTATTCTCCCGCTCGAGGAATGAGGTCGTCGGCCCGGTTCCATTGATATTCGTGGGTTTCTGAGGATGGATCTGGAGTTGACGCGCTTTTGCCAGGATTCTGCTTTTGTTTGACGCAGCTGGTTGCGCTGGAGGATAGCCAGGCTATCCCCAGGAGGGCGGCCAACGATCTTCCTCGGAAAGATTTTTTTATGCGGAGTGGGAATATTTTCGATGTCATGATCGAATGGTGACGGTTAGAGCCGCGAGATCTCATCTATTCTGTTTCTCGGGGCGATGTCCGTTTGGGGATGGGGAGGGACCGCTCTGTTTGGTTATGATTTATTTGCGGATCCGTTTTGCGGAGAGGATAGAAATGAGAAAGGCTCCGATGAAGAGTGCTGCTTGAGACGGTTCAGGAATGATGGTGAAACCGTTCGTGAGCTCGTCGAAAGTGAGGTCTCCCGAGATCTCACTATTACTGAAGTTGATGAAAGAAAGTGTCGATCCTTCGAAGGCTGACGAGGAGCCAGTGATGGAAAGGACTCCATTATAGCTTTCGCCAAGATTTCCGGTTCCGCGGAAATCGATGATGAATTCGGCCTCGCTGCCGGTTGAGAGTAGATCTCCGGAGAGGGAGATGCTGCCGTCCTCTTCGAGGTTGAAACCCAAGGTCGCCCCGTCTGCCAGTATGAGGTTTTCGGAGGTGAGAGCATTGGCCGCAACGAGGGTGCCGGTCGAAGAGACGCTGAGGTTCCCTTCGCTGGCGAGTGTCCCGCTGATTACCAACGTTCCAGAGTCAACATAGGTTCCCCCGGTATGGGATAGGTCTCCGGAGAGGATCTGGGTTCCGGCCCCGTCATGGCGCAGGGTTAAGGTGCCTCCGGTTCCATCGGTCAGTGAGGTTGCCGCCTGATAGGTTTGACCACTCTCTGTTGCGATTCGGAGGGTGGCTTCATTGGCGCTTTGGGAAGTATTCAGCGATCCTGCAATCGTACTGTTCGTGCTAGTATCGGATATGCCGGTGCTTGTCGCCGTTCTTGAATAGCCAGAGGCACTGGCATCATTGGTAATCAAGTTGATCTTTTTCTCATTGTCTCCCGGGTTGAATGTCAGTTTCCCGAGGGTGTAGTCGTTCGAGATATTCAGATTGATGCCGATAGAGTTTGATCCTCCGCCGCCTCCGAGGATCGTTTGATTGATTGAAAGTTGGTTGAGTACTCGTGTTCCGTTTGACCGCCCGAAATTGACGGTTCCTCCGTTCGTGGAGAGGTCGAGTGTTCCAATGGAAACATTCAACCAGTGATTGGAGCCTGCCTGATTTTGGAAGCTGAGATTGGTGCTGTTGTTCGCTTTGCTAAGGGTGCCGTTAATTGTCAGCGAGTGGGTGGTATTCTCCGTTGGGGAAACGAAGGTTAAGGTTCGCCCTCCCGAAGTTGCGTCTACTTGGAGATCGTTAACCGCAAAGTTGCCATCAATGTACACGCTGGTGCTGGAACTGAGATCGAAAGTAGCAGAGTCTCCGGAATTCGGAACTGCTGTCGGGGTCCAGAGGCTGGCATCGCTCCAGTCTGAGGAGGTGCCGTCCGCGGAACGGGTGAAATCTTCTGCACAAACTAGCCCCGCAGTGAGAGAGAGCAGGGATAGTGTCCATGCTGTGGGAATGAGGGAGCTTCGAATTGCGGAATTGGGGATGTATTTCATTTTGGTTTGAGCGTATGGGTTAGATGTTGATCAAAGCGGATCGGAAAGAGGTGCTTGCCGGACACTTCCGTCAAAGAACACTTGGTTGCGGTAGTCTCCGTGGACGGGTGTTTCGGCTTCGCTTGTCCATTTGCCAGCGCCCGAACTTTCTTTGTCGATGTCGCTGAGCATGTACGTGTTGGTCGGGTCGGGAATGGCGTGTAGATTCAGGGAACTGGTTCGGCTTCCACTTGCATTTCCAAACGGTCGGGAATTGGGGTTTCCGGGTAATACGTTGTGAGGATTGGCGACGTAGATGGCGGCGTAGGGATCGTTTGCCAGTTCGGGGTATTGGCGAGCAACGCCCGGGCAGAGGAACTCTTTGCAGAGGACTGCCGATCCATCATCGGGTAGCGTGTAGCCGAGGTAGGGGGCCAGATGGGTAGCCAAGCGGTTCCAGCTGTTGATGCTGACATAGGCTGGCTGGGATGCGCTGAGTCCGGCCTGTCCGGAATTTATTCGCTTCCCCGGGAGTTGGCCGTCGTTCTCGTTGGCAAAGGATAGGACGGCTAATCCGATTTGCCTTAGGTTGGACTGGCACTGGGTTGAGTTCGCTCGTTTGCGGACGTTGTCAATGGTCGCGAGAGTGATCCCAAAAAGAATCGCGATCACAGCGATGCCTGTGAGCAACTCGATGATCGAGAAGCCAGCTGTGGACGGTCGAGTCTGGGAGCGGTTGGTAGGGAGGGGTGACATAGCAGAGCTTTGTTACATACCGATATAGTAACGGTTCAAAATCCTGTCAAGCGTTATGCTTGGATCGAGCGACGCGGAGGCGGTATCCCTCGCTGATCCTTTGCGGATCTCGGGGGGTGGATTCGGCCTTTGGGGGCAGCCGAAGGGTTAGGGCCTGGGCGGCTGGCAGGAATTCCGGACAATCAGTCGGCCCGGGATGGAGATCCGCAGTCCTTTTCTTTGAATATCTTGCGGTCGGAAGAGGAGCTGGTTGGCGGCGACTTTTCCGAGCATGGCCCAGTTGGGTTCGTAGCTGGTCATCCCCAGGCTTTCTCCTTCGGAGGTGCCGTCGAATCCAACAAGGCTCAGGTCCTCGGGGATGGAGCAGCCGGTCTCCGAGAGTTGCTTGTGCACAGCGGCGGCAATGCCGTCCGTAGCACACACGATGGCGGAGAATTGAGTCCAATCCGTAAGAACGGTTTGAAACTGGTAGTTGGGATGAAAACGAAGCGTTGGTTTGAGCTGATGGGAAAGCATCGCGAGGGAGTATCCGTCGGCTCTCTCTCGGTAGAGTTCGGTCAGAGGGCCTTCGTCCAGCCCGAGGAAGAGGATATTGCGATGGCCTAGCTCGATCAGGTGATTGGTGGCGATTCGCATCCCTTCCAAATTGTTGGCGACAATGCGCGGCAGGTTTTCCGATTGAATATAGCTGCTGACTGCGAGGGTGGGGATGTCTTTGAGGTTTTCGACAATCTCGGGTGTATAGCGTCCGAAGAGAAAGATTCCACTGACAGCGTGATTCTTTGCGAGCATCGGCAATTGGTTCGGTTCTGGGAACTCGACGAGAGTCTCGGCCCCATTTCGCTGGCACTCCTGCTGAATCGCCAGGTAAATTCGCCTGGGGGTTTCGGATTGAAATGTCGCTCCTGGGCTGTCGTAGGCGACGAGTCCGATGCGAATGGTCGATTGCGGATCGCTCTTTTTTGATCGGGATTTTCCGGGCGAATAGCCGAGCTTCGTTGCTGCCTCAATGATCCGTTTCTTGGTTTCCGGAGCGAGGTCAGGATGGTCGCGGAATGCGCGTGAAACCGTCATGGCCGAAGTCCCCAGTTTTTTTGCGAGTTCGCGTTGGCTAATCATTTGTATGTAACGTTACAAATATTCTTTGACGGGTCCAGTCAGAACTTATGATGCTCCTGAAATCGAGAATTGAGATCATAGCCAACGATAAGGTGATTCCAATTTGTCTTCGGTCTGTTTTAAGGGGATCAGAACGGAATAGGTTTGGGAAAATATTTTTCAAATATGAAAAAAGAGACGAAAATTCTGTTCTTCTAAGGGAAGGGAGGATTGGCTCGCCGATCATGAAACTTGTCCCTTGCCCATCTTTTGGCCCCGGAGTTGATGCTGCTTTTGGCGACCTGCGAAGGGACATCGAGAAGATCGCTGCCATCTCCTCTGGTGTGGATGAGGAGTTGGATCGGTGGAGATTGGAGATTTCTCGAAATCCGTCACTGTCTGTAGAGAGCTTTGCACTGGAGATTTCACCGGAGGAGAGGCAAATCGAAATTGAAGCTTCAGATGATCTCGGGGCGATTTACGGGATCTATGAATTCTCACATCAATTTCTGGGAATCGACCCATTGTGGTTCTGGAAGGAAATGGAACCCCTTCCTTTGGTAAGTTTCTCTCCGGAATCGCAGCGAATTGAATCCGGGTTACCTGAGTTCCGCTTTCGAGGTCTGTTCGTGAACGACGAAGATCTTCTCGGTCGGTGGCGTCCGTCCTCAGGAGAGCGGTTTCAGGACTGGCCCAAGCGTGAGAGTGTTCTCTCTCAACCTTCTACATTGTTGAAGGACAACTATGAGGCTCGGCTTTTGGGATATTACACTCCGGTTGTCGAGAGCGAGGCCATGGAGATGATTTTTGAGGCGATATTGCGCTTGAGGGGCAACTTGGTGATTCCAGCTTCATTTATTGACGTCTTTAATGGAGCGGAAGCCGCAGTGATCCGGGATGCTGTTCAACGGGGGTTGTATGTATCACAGCATCATGTTGAGCCCTTAGGGGTATCCCATTTTGGATACGAGACTTGGTGGAGCCGTCAGGGCCAAAACCCGCAGTTTAGCTATTTGAGTGATCCAGACAGTATGAGAGCGGCTTGGAGAGCCTATGCGGAAGAATGGTATCGCTTAGCGGGTAATCAGGTTATCTGGCAGTTGGGTTTACGAGGTCGTGGAGATCGTCCTCTTTGGGATCACGATCCCGCAGCCGCAGCCCGAGCCGCTGAGCTCTTTCGAAAAGCGTTCGATGATCAGATGGAAATCATCCGAAAGGTGGACTCGAGAGAGACGCCGCCCGTAACAGTGACTCTATGGCTCGAAGTAAGTCGTTTGATTCAAGACGGGGACCTTCGTTTGCCCAGCAACGTCATTCGGGTGTTTGCAGATGACGACAAGACTTTGGAGATGAAGGGAGATTTTCATCGAACGGACCGGGGTGGCGACCTGCCGTTCGGTTGTTACGTTCATCTTGCGGTTTGGGGAGCAGGTCCACATTTGGTTCAGGGGGTCTCTCCGGATCGGATCGTGCGGATTGCCAACGAAATCGTAGAGAAGGGGGATACTGCTTACGCCATCGTGAATGCGGCCAACCTAAGGGAACATGTGGTCGGGCTAGGTTGCTGGTTCGAACAGTTGTGGTGCACCCGCAGAGAGGCTTTCGAAAAACTCATTACAGGACTTTGTCCCCGAAGGAGCTGCTCGCTACTACCGTGAGTTTTTTGAAGTGATTCCGGAATTCAAACCAGGATGGCGCCTTTACGACGGGAGGGCATCGGGATGGATTCTTCAATTGATCCGCATGCATTCGTCTGGCGAGCCATTGAGTGCGGATTTGCAGAAAGAAGTAGTGGGAGATTGGCGGGATGCAATTGGCCGTATTTTGGAGGAAAGCATCGCCCGACAAAATCAGCTCCTGGATTCTATGGAGGACGAGAAATTGACGTGGAATTCCCGCGACCGTCGTTTTCTTGAATTCAACCTGATTACCCAATTGCGAATCTTGCGGGGTATGTGTAAATGTATTCGTGAGTTGTCGCGGGAGACCCCGGATTTTCCCTTGGCGCGGGGCGCTTTGGGGGAAGCCTTGAAGGCAATGTCCGAATCAGAACGAGGACGCTGGGTGAACTGGTATCGAGGGGACCTAAAGGTAGGAGTGAAAGCCCTTCTGAAGCATCTGGAAGATTTGGAGTTTCAGAGAGCTTAGTAACAGGAAGCAAACTGTCCTGGTGGCGATGATTGGGAAACGCTATTTCCGGACGCCATTGATCTACTGTTGCCCCACTGGTTGAACCAGAACAAACGGTCGAACGATCATCGCCTTGAAGGCGGTGCCGGTCTTCTCCCAGTGTTCAGCATGGAGGTCGCAGGGCTGGACGAGGTCGCCCGATTTTAGCCAGGCTTTGACTTGGGCCTGATCGTCTTGGGTAAAGGCGAGGCCGGCGGTCTTCAGGTCGAGGGAGGGATCGACGTAGACCAGAGAGCCTTTCTCGTAGTGAGGTTTCAAGTAGGACCAGTCGACTTCGCCCGAGTATTTCTCGAGCTTCTCCTCGTCGGTGGAGTGGTCCTCGGCCGGGGCAAATTCATCCAAGCTTCGGCGGGCGGGGAAGTCGTCGTTAAACATGGTTGTGTTTTGTCGGAAAGAGGGTGTGAGGTTAAGAGGTTTTGACGTTGGGAGGTTTGGACTCGTTTGTCCTCTTGATTTACCGGGGCGCTCCCCTCACTGCATGGAAGCGATGAAGTCGTTGGCTTCGGCGATGGAGGCCTCCATTTCGGCGATTAGGTCGGCGACCCGGCCTTGGATCGCGGTCACCTCTTGGTCGAGCGAGGCGATGGCCCGGGCATTGAGGTTGTGTTTGAGATAGAGGACTTGGTCCCGGAACAGGTCGAGAACCGGGTACATGGATTCTTCCGCCGCGCGCATTTTGGCGATCATTTCCTCATAGCTGCGTTCGGTGGCCTTGAGGGTCTTCTTGCTTTCGCGACGGAGTTCGGTGCTGCTGTATTCGGAGAGTTCATCGTCCCATTCATCGAAAAGGTCATTGGCGACCTGTTCAATGGAAGCGATTCGTTCGGAGACCTCCTCCGCACTCGCTTCACTTTCCTGGAAGGCGTCATTGAGGCGATTATAGACCTTCTCGAGATTGCCACCGTCGTAGCCGGTGACGGAGGTGAAGGCTTCGAGGGCGTCGGAAAAGGTTTCCTTGCTCTCCTCTTGGGCATCGCGGGCGTCTTCGACCCGGTCGACCATGATGTCGCGTTTCTCAATGCCGAACTTCTCCATCGTAGAATAGTAGGTCGAACGGCAGCCCACTAGAGTGAGGAGAAGAAGCCCGAAAGAAAGGGAGTTTTTGAAATTCATGGAGGCAGTATAGAAGGATTTTGCCCGCCGAACATGTTTTTCTGGAGAAGGGGGAGGCGCTTTGAGATCGCGAGGCGAAACAACGAATTCCCCTGACGGACCCAGGTTTAGCCGCCAAGAGGAGCAAAAGTGCGCAGAATGGGAAAACGAATCGATTCACGATCGTTCCTTCCCAGAAGAGTAAGCCTAGGTGGGCATGCCCAAAGTAGTGAGAGCTTCCAGCTCTCTCATCGCGTTGGAGCGGGAAAGTGCAGACTTCCGCCTCTATCGTGCATACACTATGTTCTTGTCGAGGGATGAAAAATTGGTCTGCGAAGAGGACCAAAATTTTGCAAAAAAAGAAGAGCCCGGCAGCTCCTATCTCTGGAATCAACGCGCCAGATAATTCTGGATCGATTATTCCAATAAGCGAATATTAGCGGTTACCAGCTTAGCTGACTCTTCTTCAGCTCGGAATCCGTAAACGGAAAACCGTAAAACCGAAAAATGAACCAACCTCGGATCGGCTATATTAGAGTTGCTGCCCCTTTTGCGCACGCTCTTCGGACCGCCCCGCCCCGGGAAGTTTATGGATTGACAGTCAACGGCCTCTCCTCAGGATTTGCCCCGGTTGTTACGGGCAACCCCCTCATCCGCGGAAAAGGCTGCGCCTACCTGTTAATTCATAGTCATTATTGAATGACGAACCTTCTCGTCGGCTGGCGGATGTCCGGCATCAACAATACCAGGCAGTTTTCTGCCCAGGAGGTAAGTCATGCAAAATCAATCCTATCGTGATCGCATCAGCGATCTTTCATTCCGCCGCGCGGTGGATTTAGTCGACGCTGGCGACGTTGGCGAACTGAGCCGGCATCTCGCGAGAAACCCTCAGCTGGCAACCCAGCGGGTCAAGTTCGAGGGGAATTACTTCACCTGCCCGACACTGTTGCATTTTGTTGCGGAGAATCCCATCCGCAATGGTGGGCTCCCTCCCAATATCGATAAAGTCGCCGAGGTGATCCTCCAATTCGGCGCGGATGTGAACGCCAGTTCGCATCCGAGCAGATCAGAGACAACGCTGTCGCTGGTTGCGTCCGGGATGGTGTCGCGCGAAAGCGGTGTGCAGCAGGCGTTGCTGGATGTGCTCGCCATGCATGGTGCCGACATGAATTTGGGAGTGTACGCGGCCCTGGGGCATGGCGAGCGGGCTGCAGCTCGCTCTATGGTTGAGCTGGGTGCCAGGGTCGATCTTGTGATTGCGGCTGGTCTAGGCCGACTGAAAGACATCCACCGATGGTTGCCCGAGGCTGAGGAGGCGATACTTCGATACGCTTTGGCGGCTGCGGTCATAAATCGCCAAATCGAAGCGGTGCGGCTGCTCCTACCTCGTATTTCCGATATCGAGGCCTTCAATCCAGAGGGCTTTCACGCGCATTCTACGCCTTTGCATCAAGCGGTGGCCAATGATGATCCCGACATGGTGATCTTGCTGTTGGATCACGGTGCCCGATGGGACTGTCCCGAAGATAAACTGTGGGGAGGGACGCCTTGTGATTGGGCGGTTCACCAAAGTAAGGGCCGCGTGATTGATGTCCTCGCTCGGCGTGGATTTGAGGTGAATCTCCAACAAGCGGCTGCGTGGAATGCGCGGCAAACCGTTGAATCGATTCTAGAAAGCCAACCGGAATGCGTGGACGATGTGGGCGAGTGGGGAACCGCACTCCAGCAAGCGGCCTACCATGGGCACTACGCCATTGCCGAATTGCTGATGAGGAAAGGGGCCGACCCCAATCGGTCGAAAGGCCACGAAAAGCTACAATCAAAAGGGGAACTGCCCTTGGATATCGCCATCGAGCGCAATCAGGAATACGTTGTGAGCGAGTTGATTCGTTGGGGGGGGATGACGCTTGAGCAGTGTCTGGATGTGGAGAGCGATCTACACTTATTTCAACGGGCCGTCTGTGCGATCAAGAGTGGTGATGTCGAAGCTCTGCGAAAGCTTTTAGAGAAACATCCGACGCTAGCCAATGCCTATCAGGATGGTTCCGATCGGACTCTGTTGCACGTTGCCTGCGATTGGCCGGGGCACTTTCCGAATGTGTCGGAGGGCATCAGGCTGTTGATTGAGAAAGGTGCGAACCCGAATGTAGGCGGTCGGGATGGATCCGGCGAAACCCCGCTCCATGGCGCCGCCAGCTCGGACGACGTTGGGGCATTGGATGCAATTCTGGACGGCGGGGCAGACATCAATGCGCGCGAGGCGTGCATCGCGAATGGAACCCCTCTGACCGATGCCTGCGCATTTCGCATTTTTAAGAGCGCCGAGCGACTCTTCGAGCGAGGCGCAGGTTTCGACCTCTGGCATGCGTCGGCGATGGGGCGCATCGACTTGATGGGAGAGTTCTTTACGGATGAGGGTGAGTTCATCGTCGATTCGCCTAGATGGAATGATTGCCCCGAGGGCGACGAACGCTTTGTCTTCATTGCTTTTTGGCTGGCTGCGCAAAGTGGTCGCCCGGAGATGCTGCGGTTCCTGCGTGACAAGATTGTCGATGTCAATGAGCTCGGTCCTGGCTATCAAACTGCACTCGACCGGGCTTTGTTTAACGGAAGTCGGGAGTCGATTGACTACTTACTTTCCCAAGGTGCTCTCACCGCTCAGGAGGTCCGGGGGTGAAAGAGTCATTTGTGACACCCTTGCCCTCTCATCCGCATTGGGATCAACAGAAGAAGCAGGCCAAGCAACTTCTCCGATCATACTGGCAGGAGGAAGAGAAGGCTACAGCGCGGTTCCGGAGCTTACATCCCGAAGCTCCCGAACCAGCGGCAGCTAGATTGCATGACGCCCAACTAGTTGTGGCCCGTGGCTACGGGTTTCCTTCCTGGGCTAAGCTCAAGCGCAAGATCGAGTCTCTCACGCAGACACCGGTGGAAAGGTTCGTCGCTGCGGTTCAATGCCGGGACATCGCTGCGACACGCCAATTGCTGGAAAGTTACAAGGAAGTTCGTGCGCGGATCAATGATCCGCTCTTCTCTTTTGACTCGATGGCCATTCATGCGGTTGGCGACAACGTTGAATTTCTGGCCATGCTCCGGGATTTCGGAGCGGACTTGAACTTGAGGACCAAGTGGAAATGCGGAGGTTTCGCTCTCCTTGATCAAGCGAATCCCGGCATGCTGCCGCAATTGCAGAAACTCGGGATTCGTTTAACCGTCCATGCAGCGGCACGAATGAATTGCTTGGAGGAGCTGCATTCGATGCTCCGGGGCGATCCGGGGTTGGCTCGGGAGCGCGGTGGCGATGGTCAGACGCCGTTGCATGTCGCTGCCAGTGTTGAGGTGATTGATCTGCTTGTGCAGTATGGTGCCGATGTCGAAGCCCGTGACATCGACCATTCCGCCACCCCGGCGCAATACCTGGTCGACAAGCCCAAACTGTGCCGCCACCTACTCAAGCTCGGTGTAAAGCCGGATCTTTTCATGGCGGTTGTTTTGAACGACATCGTGCTAGCTCGAGAGTGCATTCTGCGAGATCCTGCTTGCGTCGCTCATCGCATTGGCCTGCCGCCTTGGTGTAATGATGAAGGGGGACATATCTACATCTGGAAGCTCAAACAAACAACGCCTCTCCAGCTCGCTCGTCATCTCGGGCTGCGGGACATGGAGTCGTATCTGCTGGCGCAGAGTCCGCCCATTGTCTGCTTTCTGGATGCCTTATGGCGGGGCGATGCGGTCTCCGCCAAACGACTGTTGGCCGCCGAGCGGTCTACAGTCATCGCAGCCGCCAATGATAGCCGAATCCTCGCTGAAGCAGCCTTCGACGGGCGGTTGGACGCTGTGACCTTGATGCTCGAACTGGGGCTCGATCCGCAGGCGGCAGGGGTGCACGACTCCACCCCTTTGGACCGGGCGTCTTTCCATGGTTATGCCGATATTGTTGAGGTGATCCTGAAGTATGATTCTGGAGAATCGTTGAAACGCACCAATGAGTTTGGAGGTGTGCCATTGATGACCTGCATCCATGGTGCTTTGCATGGATGGGACGCGGACAGGCCCAAGGATTATGTGCGTACGGCAACTTTGCTGCTATCCGCCGGAGCCTCATTTGAACCGAGCTGGCTGCCCACTGGAGATGACGCTCTGGATAAGCTCTTCCGGTCGAAGTGGTTGGAATCGATCCGGTAGGTCTCTTTCAAAGACAGACCTCAAGCGCATTCTTCCCGGAAGCGAGCATCATGGGGGAGTGAGGGAGCGCCTTTAGACCGTCCTGCGGTTTCTGCCATGGCTTTTCAGGGTATCTGTCCATGAAGTGGCCATGCCCAAAGTAGTGAGAGCTTCCAGCTCTCTCTCCACGTTGGAGCGGGAGCCTCCAGAATCAGCGACCGCCGGTCGCGAAGAGCCGGTTCCATTCCGCCGCGTTTCCTCTCACTAAGAGCATTGTCTAGACCGCTTGAACGAGTGGCATTCGCCCCCATCTGCATGTCCCTCGAACCATTCATCACCCAACCGAGGGATTCTGATTTTAAGTTGGAGTAAGATTTGGATGGAGGTTGATTCGGGGCCGGAGTAGATACGGCTGTACATTGTGAACCATGTATAAACTCAGACCCTACCAACAGGAAGCGGTTAACAAGACCGTCAAATACTTTAAGAAGCGACGAAGTCCAGCGGTGATCGTTTTGCCGACGGGTGCGGGGAAGAGTTTGGTCATCGCGGAGCTGGCAAAAATAGCAAAAGGCCGCGTCCTCGTGCTCGCCCACGTCAAAGAGCTGGTCGAGCAGAACCATTTGAAATATGAAGGCTATGGCCTGCGAGCGGGTATCTACTCGGCGGGGCTGAATCAAAAGGATAGCCAGCAGAAGGTGATCTTCGGCAGTATCCAGTCTGTCGCGAAGGCGAACGATGCCTTTTTTCGGGATTTCACCCTCCTCGTGATCGACGAATGTCATCGCGTCGGACTGGAGCCCGACAGCCAGTACGCGCAAGTCATCAAGCGGCTAAAATTGAGCAATCGGACCATTTGCATTCTGGGCCTGACTGCGACTCCGTATCGTCTGGGGTTGGGCTGGATCTATAATTACGCGCTTCGGGGAGAGGTCAAAACCCAGGAACTTCGATTCTTTAATGACTGTATCTACGATCTGCCACTGCAGTATATGATCCGAAACCGATACCTGACGCCACCCGTCAAGGTCGATACGCCAGTGACCTCCTATGACTTCTCGGAGCTGACCGAGGGAGGGCAATCCTATACCATGGCGCAGCTGGAAGAGGTTCTTCAAAAGCAAAGACGCCTCACGCCCCTGATCATCAAAAACATCATTGATATTACGGATAGCTATCAAAGGCAGGGTGTGATGATCTTCAGCTCCACAGTAAATCATGCCCAAGAGATTATGGAGTGTCTTCCGCCGGGACAGGCTCGATTGGTCCTGGGATCGACCGAGCTGACCGAGCGGGATCAGATCGTGAATGATTTTAAAAGGAGATCCTTTAAGTATCTAGTGAACGTCTCCGTCCTGACGACCGGTTTCGACGCCGCTCATGTCGATGTTATCGCGATCCTGCGCCCCACGGAATCCACCAGTCTATATCAACAAATCATTGGCCGCGGTTTGCGATTAGACACCGGCAAGAAAGATTGCCTGGTCCTCGATTACACAGGGATGGGACATAGCATTTTCAGTCCCGAAATCGGCGAAAAGAAAGCCGACTCCGAATCCGTCGCCGTGCAGGTTCCCTGTCCCGAGTGTGGATTTGTGAACGACTTTTGGGGGATTGTCGACGAGGAGGGCAATGTGCTTGAGCACTTCGGGCGCACCTGCCGGGGTGGGAAGACGGATCCGGAAACCTTTGAGGTTAAGCCCTGTGGCTATCGTTTTCGCTTTAAAATTTGCCCCCAGTGCTCGGCGCAAAATGATATCTCTGCCCGCGAGTGTCGAAGCTGCAGGAGTGTGCTGGTAGACCCCGACGAAAAGCTCAAACAAGCCAGGCTGTCCAAAGACGCCCATGTGCTCACACCAGATTCGGTGGAGATGCTGGAGCGTGTTGATAAAAACGGAAATCCCTACCTTCAGGTGAAATATTACGACTACGACGCCAACCATGTCGCGGAGATGCATTATCTCAACAATCCAACGAGTCGGAAGAAGTTTAATATCAACTTCTTGAGGTCACACCTACGAAAACCTGAGTTGAAGCTAAACCCGAGCTCGGTCCGCGAAGTTGTCCAAATTCAAGCACAGCTCCGCATGCCTGCATTTGTCATTGCTCGCAAGAAGGGGAAGTATTGGAAGATCACCGAAAAGATTTTCCGAGAGGAACTGTGATTCAACCCCTGACATCTTTGGGAGTGTCCCCGCGATTTCTGGCATGACCTTTCCAGAGGATTTGGTTGCTGTTTGCCAAACCTAAAGCAATGAGAGACTTCATGCTACGCTGACGTGTTCGCAGAACACGTCTAGCTCTCTCCTCGTCGGGGCGAATTTTCAAGATGAGGGGCAACGATTCCTTCGGGAGCTGTTCCCGGATCCGCTCCGCAGCAATGCCTCTCACCGAGAGCACAGAGCCCACGGAGAAACAGGACAGTAGCATGAACGGAGAACTTGGTTCACGCTCAAATCTCTCTTCTTCTCAGGAGCGCGAGCCTTCAGGCCGCGTCCAGGTTGCCTCTCAGTAATCTCTTTGGGCTCCGTGCACTCCGTGAGAAAATATGCGTCCCAGATTGAGCTGGAGATGAAGCCATCGTTGTGGACGTCTTTAGGAATCTATTTTGAAACCACAAAAAGCACAGAAATCGCAGAATGGGAATCGGGACTTACGGTCTCTTTTGAGTCCTGTGTGCTTCCTGTGGTTCGTCTGTTCTGGGGGAATGATATTATCGGAGAGGTTGGTCTCCTGCGTGAGCATTGGGTTCAGAATCAAGCCTTGAGGTTGTTCCGTTCTACCAATTGGGACCGCGAAGAATTCTCGCCCCAGATAAAGCATTCCAAACATAAGCGTCCATCAGCGGTTGCCAGCTTTGCTGGCTCTTCAACATTCGACCGTATAAAACCGAAAACGGGGAACCGGAAAACTGAAAACCGGTAATTTTCCGGCAAGGCAGAAAAACAATTGCTCTCCAGCGCGAGCGCGGGAAATCTTGGGGGAGTGAAAAAGCCTCTCGTCTTCATCTCCTCGTCGGCGGTGTCCGTCTTTTTCATGGCCTGTCCGATCCTGTTTTCGCTGGTTTTCCTCCCATCCTCTCTGGTTGCCGAGGAGGAAGGTGTTTTGCGGGGGTTCCAAGAAGGGTTGCGGGCATCGTCGGAGGAAAAATCTTCCTCCGAATACGAGACGAATCGGGAGCCAGCGCCCGCTGACGAGGCTCTTGCTGAATTGATTTACATCTTCATGGGTAGTTTCTTTACTTCGGGGACTTATAACAGTGTGGCGCTGGTTGCCCCGGAATCCCGCTCGGACACGCTGCTCATGAGCTCACCCCGCAGTCCCGGTGAGGCGGTTCTCCCCTACATAGAGGGCGAGTTCCAGTACCAGTGGGTCGACGGCGATACCGACGCTCTCGATTTTCGTCTCGCCGGGGGCTATGGACCGGCTGGGGCGTCCGTGCGGTGGACGCGCTATCGCGAGACTGAGCCGGACACCCGCTTGGATGTTCTCCAAGCCTATGGACACGCTCGGCTCACCTTTGGAAAATTCCTCGAAATCTCCCCGGGCCTCGGCTACGGAAATTTTGCTTTGGGTAGCGACGGCGACGATGAGGGAGGTCTGGCGCTCACTATCCCGATTCGTGTCCATTTTGATCCCGGTATCGGGTTCGAATACCGCCCCTCTTGGGTCTTCCCCAACGAAACAACCGTAAGTGACCAGGACCTGGCCCTAGTTCTCGGCCGTCGACACGTCTTCCTCCGCCTCGGCTACCGATGGCTCTGGAACGACGTCGAAACCCTCTCGGGTCCCTACATCGGCGTTTCCGCCCGCTGGTAGGGACGTTGAGTGCAGGGAAGCTTGATTGATTTCCTGTGGTGATGAATGAAATGCATGGATGATTAAACGGACTTCATTTGTTTCGGTCCGGAAATCAAAGAGTCCGGCGAAGCCGGAGACCGCTTATTTACGCTTATCTCCGCTAATGAGATAGCAAACAATCCCCATTTCAGGTCAAATCTCCCAACCATTCTCCCGTAAGCGGTCATGAGCGAAGATCAGCGGTTGCCAGCTTGGTTGGCTCTTCCCCCCCCGTTCGTGGTGATAAGGATGAGTGATTGAGGGCGGAAAACTGAGAAGCCAGCGACTGTTCTCCAACAAGGACCGGCGACTTCAGTCGCCGCGCTGCCTCTCAGCGGAATCTACGGATCCTCGGGGGCACTTTCGAATCCGCTCCCACGCATTGCCTCTCACAAAGAGCACAAAGCGCACGGAGAAATTTTCTCGATGCCTGTTATGAGTGCTATTCGGAAAGTCTGAATCTTTCCTTCTTCAATTATCTCACTTTCAACTCTTCCGCATCCCCAGGAGCTGGATCCTTCAGGTCGCGTACGCGTTGCCTCTCCGCAGAATCTGCCGGCTCGTTATGCTCCGAGAGAGACTTGAAATCACTCCGTCTGGAGTTTTGCGGACAGAGTCTCAGCCAGTTGGAGGCTGCAATGAAAAACGAAAATTGAGGATCGTATCCAAATTATTGAGGCATTGCCAGGGTTGGTCGAAATCTTCGAGGTGAAGGAAGTGATGATTCGATCTGCTGATGTCCTCGAGGCGGCCCGTTGCGTTTTGCAAGGGGGGGGGCGTTTTGCCCAGTGTAAGTGTTATCAGCCGGAGGATCGAGAGATCCCAGAAAGGGGAGGGTAGGTCTGGGCGTCTGCCTGGACTGATAAGAACCTCAGGTTCGCAAACTTTGGAGGGGTAGGCGTTGTCTTTTTCGGGTACCTTCATAGAATCCTTGAATATGGAATCAAGCATCTACAAGTCCGAGGTCTTTGATATGGCCTGCCGCCAATTCGATATTGCTGCTGAATTGATTGAAATGGACCCGAATCTTGTGGAGCGAACCAAGTATCCGAAACGCTGTATGGCCGTTTCATGCCCCGTGAGGATGGACAATGGCGATGTCGGGTTGTTCGAAGGATACCGGGTGCAGCATCACCTTTCGATGGGACCGACGAAAGGAGGTGTTCGCTTTCACCCGAATGTTACTCTGGGTGAGGTCGCGGCTCTTTCAATGTGGATGAGCTGGAAGTGCGCGATCACGGGCCTTCCCTATGGAGGAGCCAAGGGAGGGGTCTGTGTTGATGCGATGCGGCTCTCCCGCAATGAATTGGAAGGTCTGTCTCGGAGGTACATGCAGGAGATGATTCCTTTCATCGGACCGAGCACAGACATCATGGCTCCCGATATGGGAACGAATGAGCAGGTAATGGCGTGGATGATGGACACCTACGCCAATCAGGTCGGGAATGCCGTTCCAGCAATTGTGACGGGTAAGCCTGTGAGTCTCGGCGGTTCTGAGGGACGTCGAGAGGCCACCGGACACGGAGTGGCTTATTTGGTCCATTCTTACTTGGAGGATCTGGGATTCTCTTTGGGGGAGTCGACTGCTGTGATCCAGGGATTTGGGAATGTCGGCTCGGAGGCCGCTGTCGCTCTCGAAAGCTTCGGCATCAAGGTGACGGGGATCAGTGACTACTATGGAGGATTTACCAATCCGAAGGGATTGGATATCGGGGATGCTTTGAACTACTCCCGTGAACACGGCTCTCTGCAAGGTTGGAGAGGCGGAGATCCAATCAGCAACGAAGAGATCCTGACTTTGGACTGCACCGTTTTAATTCCCGCCGCTTTGGAGCGTGTGATCGATGAAAACAACGCTCCTCACCTGAAGTGTAAGATCTTGGCGGAGGCCGCGAATGGACCAACGAATATTCTCGCGGACGAGATTCTCAAAGAAAACGATGAGATCGAAATTATCCCGGATATCTTTTGTAACAGTGGTGGGGTCATTGTTTCTTACTTCGAGTGGGTCCAGGACTTGCAGAGCCTTTATTGGACTCGAGACGAAGTCTTGAATAAAATGTATGTCATTCTCGATCGCGCGAAAAATGAAATCGAAAAGCAGAAGAAAGCGCTCAATTGCAGCCGCCGTGAAGCGGCGTTGGCGCTGGGGATTCGAAAGGTGGCCAATGCGAAAGCGGTTCGTGGCCTGTTCCCGTAAGGAGGGCGCTTCGAGGTTAACTCTTCCTTCTCCCCGGGAGCGCGAGCCTTTAGGCCGCGTCCGCGCTGCCTCTCGGGAGCCTCTGTGGCCTCTGAGCCCTCAGTGAGAGAATTTGTGAATTGGGTCGCGTCTTCTGAGGTATGGGAGTGCGAGTCGTCTTTTGCCGCCGTCGAACTCCAAAGAATTGATGCACCCGGTGCTATGTTCTTTGCCCTAAAGGGCTATAGCCTTTCTGGAGCCGTCTTGATATACTTTTTACGGATAAATAACCCGCTCTCAAAGTTAACTAAAATAATATCCTACAAGTGAATCAACTACTATCAAAAATCGCTTTTCCCGTCGTTATCGGGGCTACATCAATTGGGCTTACTGCTTGCAACACCGGAACGCCCGACATGGGAGGAACGGAGACCAGCAACGTTGTTACGTTGAATGGAGGTGCTATGGAGGTTGATACGATTACGATGAGCGCCACCATCGTTAAAATCGATTCCAAGAACCGGAAGGTAACCCTGAAATCCGATGATACCGGTGAACAAGAGACTTTCAATGTTCCGAAATCGCTGGACTTGACCAAGCTTAGCGTTGGCGATGACGTTCAGGCTGAATTAACGGAGGCCGTTGCCGTCTTCATTGGCGATGAAGTGCCACCGAGTTATTCAGATGATG
This sequence comes from Puniceicoccus vermicola, assembly GCF_014230055.1. NCBI lineage: Bacteria > Pseudomonadati > Verrucomicrobiota > Opitutia > Puniceicoccales > Puniceicoccaceae > Puniceicoccus > Puniceicoccus vermicola. The sequence continues at coordinate 108,982 of NZ_JACHVA010000046.1, forward strand.
GAGGAATCATGGTCTCCTCAGACGGAGGTTCAGGCACCATTGCCGAAACCAGCCAAATTACTGCGGTTGTTTCCGCCATTGATACGAAGAATCGCAAAGTCACCTTTGAATTGCCCGATGGCAGCAGCAAAGAGGTCAGTGTGAGTAAAGATTTTGACCTTTCCAAGGTAACGGTTGGTGAAAGTCTAACGGTTGTTGTCGGAGAGAGCCTTGCTTTGTCCCTGACGGCTAATTGATTTCAATTTGGTTTTCTCGGGGCTTTCCCCGATTTACTTTAACCGACAAAGCCGGGCCGTTTCTTTTGAAATTGGCCCGGCTTTCGTTTGTCCGCATCTCTCCACTGCAACTAGATGGCATGGGAGCATCAGTGCGGGCGATCACTCGCCCGTGCCAGCTCCTCCCTCTCGGCACGCTGCCTCGTAGTAAATTCTACGAACGCCCCTCAGGCGTGCCTTACCTTCGAGTCTACTCCTACGCATAGCCTCTCACAGAGAGCACAAAGCTCACGGAGAAATTCCGCGACGAGTGGCTATCCGGAAAGTCTGAATCCTTCCTTCTTCAATCATCTCCCGTCAAACTCTTCCGAATCCCCGGGAGCGCGAGCCTTCAGGCCGCGTCCGCGCTGCCTCTCGGGACCCTCTGTGACCTCTGAGCCCTCAGTGAGAGAATGTGCGCGCCCAGATTGAGTCTCCCGAGGACCTCATTTCGATGGACGCGTCACCGGTGTAGGGGAGGCTATTTCCTTGCGAGATCTTACAATCTCTAACGAGAAACCTATTTGATTAGACGGACCTCATTGGTGTCGGTCCGGAAACCGAAAGAGACCGGCTTCGCTGGCTCTTCACCTCTTCCTCTGAGGAAGGATGAACGATTGAAGTCGGAAAATCGAGAACCTCAGCAACGGCTCCCCAACAAGGAACGGCGACTTCAGTCGCCGCGCTTAGGTTCTGCGGATCTTGCTGCGGCATATCTTTATATTGTCCGTTGTGACCCCTGCTATGGGCAAAGACGAGCAGAGTCGGAAGCTTCCTGATTTGCATGGAGGCATCAGAGATGAGTCTCCGTGCTAGATCAAGTTGTTAGAGGGAATCCCCTGTAGCGCCTGCCTTCAGGCTGCGGCCCGATCTGCCTCTCGGACGCCTTTTGGGGCTCCATAAGAGAAAATAAGGATCTGGTTTGCGCTGCCCGAGATTATTGCGACCCCTCTACGAGTTGCTGCACCTCTTCGATGCTGAGGTTGGGGGAGAACCAGACTAGGACGCTTTGATCATCCTCAAGCGCATCCTCTGCCAAATCCGGATTCAGTGGGTACAGGATGTAGGAGTTTTGCGCCGACCCAGGCAGATAGTGGAATGTCTCGAGGACCGGTTTCGCGATGCTGAGAGTTTCTAGGTTGGGGGGATATTGTTTATTCTCAGACCTATACTCTTCGAGTTCGAAAGCAATGAGCCATGCGTTGAATGCCGTAATCCTCTTTTGAAGGGAAATCTCCAAATTTCCAATGGCGGGAACGAGAATGGACGGAATTGAGATCGGATCGTCGATCTTGTATTGGTGAACCACTTTGCTCAAGAGTTCATCGGATCTCACCTGCCGAGCCATTTCCATCATTTTCATGTATTGGTCCTCGTCCGTCGAAGCGCTTTGATAGATCAAAAATTTCGCGAGCCACAATGTGATGAGGTCGGAAAGTCCCGAGGGTTCATCCAGCACACCAAGCCAGGAGAGAAGGGATTCGTCGCCATCTCGCACCTGCTGAAAAGAAATCTCACCGGTCAGCCTTTCTCCGGTCAATGCATTCGAGAGTTGGTCCTGCCAGAATTCTATATCGAGAGTCGGCATTCGCGGTATTGATGAGAATTCGGAATAAAACCAACGCGCATCGTTCTGAGGAATTCGCAAAAGAGCCAGACCAGTGAGAAATGAGGTTATGTGAGGTTCGTCGGATGATCTTCGGGCCAGCCGCATTTGCAGATCGAACAATTCCTTGGAGGTCCAGGGAGATTGTTCGGGATGAGTTAGTGAGTATCGTTGGGCGACCGAGAGAACTAGTCCCAAGCGCCTCATTGATCCAACTTCGGGAATGATCATACTGAAACCTTCATCCCAGTTGCGAATCGGAAACCATTCAGGCGAATAGAGAGTCGTCTGTAAGACCTTCATAGCCTCTTGAACCCATGGATCGGTGAGAAATGGAAGAGCGGAGTTCTCCCAGTCGGGATTTCTTTCGAGATCGGAAGACTCCTCCAAGATTTGCTCTGCGAATTCTGAGGCTTCGTCGATTGGTTTCCTGTATTCTTCGATCCATTCGGAGAGAAGAATCCAACCATTCTCGTTGTCGGGTGGCCGCTCTCCCAAGAGTTCTGCAAAATTCGTTGGAATTCCCTCGGAGCGGAACCGTTCACGAACTGCCTCGGGGTTTTCATCGATTTCGATGTATTTGGTCCATTCCTCAGCGGTTTGTCGGGATGTGGCCGTATCTGCGTGCTGTGTGGTGCCGGAGAACACCAGAAGAGCAAGAAAGAGGGTAGGCGGTGTGAGGTTCATTATAATCTTGTTTCTCGTGCGTTTAGAAGAAGCTGTTGTTCCAAAGGGGGACCTGAAGGAATTCGGCCAAGAGCTTTGCCTCCTGATTCAATTCGCTAGTCCGATGATCGTCAACCAGCCCGATGCGTCGGCCATCCTTCAGTACGAGATTGAGCTCGGTACTGGTATAGTGTTCCCGGATTTTTCCGTGTTTCCATGTTTCGGATAGTAATTGGAGACCTGCCATTTCCCTGAAGTCTACGCAGACTTTCAACCTCGCCCGAATATGTCGGTTTGTAGGCTTCCTCCAACCTTTCCAGAAACAGTCGAGATCTCGATCAAACACGACTGGACGCACACAATAAAAAAGGAGAAACCCTGCGAAGCCGCTGAATAGCGAGCTGAAAGTCAACGGGACCCATAAGCTGGCGGAGTTTTCGAGGGTCCCTGCATTTATTCTCGGAATTGTGAAAGCGAAAATGGGGAAAAAGCCGATAACGATGGCAAAGAGTATCAATCGCAGAGCTTGTTGAGCCGGTCTGAAAGCCATCCGGTTCGAAGACACTTTTTTCAAAACGCGTGTCTGAATATTCCAACCACCCCGTTTAAGCGGTGTCCATTCGAGGCGAGTTCCGAGATCGATGGCGGAGTCGTGCTTCTTTTCTGCTTCGTTTGCCATACGTTCTGTCGGTTGACTCCAATCGGAGAGGTTCTTTTTGAAAAGATTTACCTGATAAGGATGTAGTCGAACGATATGATTGCCTCTTGGCAACCTCTGTGCACTCCGGGAGAGACCTCGCAGGACCGATTCTCCGTAGATTTCCCAACCCTTCTCCCATAAGCGTTTATGAGCGAATATAAGCGGTTGCCAGCTTTGCTGGCTCTTCTCCTTTTCCTCTGGATAAGGATGAACGATTGAAGTCGGAAAACCGAGAAGCTCAGCAACGGCTCCCCAACAAGGACCGGCGACTTCAGTCGCCGCCCGTAGGCTCTGCGGCTCTCGCCGAGGCATATCTTTAGATTGTCTGTTCGACCTCTTCCCTTTTGTCCCAACTTCGCCGCCTCGACCAACCGTCGCGTCGAGTAGCACATGGGCGAACAGGAAAGAATGGATAGGTTCTTAAGCGGATCTTAAAAACCCGCGTCGAGTGGCGATAGATAATTCCGGGATCTCGTGCTCCGAATCCTATCAGTCGGACTCGCGTAAGTTGATGCGATCAATCGAATCCAGCATGACCAGAGGGACACCTTCGAGGCTGATTGCTAAAAAATTGGTTTCGTTGAGCCGTTCGTTTGGTTTTGCTAATTTCCGACTGGGGCTATCCAGCGAAATGGAATGGATCAGATCGTTACCTTCGAAGAACTCAATCACGGCAAGACTACCTTTGATTCTATACTTTTGCTTGAAAGCAAATTCCAAGTGGTATGTGCGGTAGGCAAAGTCGTTGATTTGTTTGCTTTCCGGGCTGATTACACGCGTGACGGTGTCGTGGACTGCTCGCAGGGTAATGCCTTGTTTTGTGACCTCCAGTGGATAGTCATCCATGGTGATTTTGAAATGGGTCTCTGCTACCGAGAGTTCGTCGAAAATCGGACTTTCCGCCGAAAGTGAGGCGATTGAGAAAAACAGAAAGGCGACCGGTAAAGCGAGGTAGCGCATGGTCGAAGAATGTATAGAAAATCTTGCTCAGTCAAACCTTCGAAAGGAATCCCCGCTGGAGGGCCGGATTTATCCGGAACCGCTCTGCTTCTCCGAGGGCCCTTCCAACGCATTCCGGATAAATCCGGTACTCCAACGCTTTTGGCTGCGTTTCGCTGGACCGCGGATTTCAATCCGCCCCGTTGGAGCCGTTGTTCGTGGGGTGAAAATACGGGGACAGGGACCGGAGGATTGATCGATTTTGCATTGGGTGATCCCCATCCTGAGCATCCTGTCCATCCATGCCAAAATCAGCTGTTTCGGAATATCGCTCTGCAGGGATGCACATGGATTCACGCCGATGAATGATTCTGAGAATCTCTTTACTCCAGGTCACGCCTTCGAACCATACTCCCATAAGCGTCCATAAGCGCATATCAGCGGTTGCCAGCTTCGCTGGCTCTTCACCTCTTCCTCTGAAGAAGGATGAACGAGCGAAGCCGGAAAGCTGACTAGCTCAGCAACTGCTAGCCTAACAAGGAACGGCGACTTCAGTCGCCGCGCTTAGGTTCTGTAAATCACGCTGAGGCATATCTTTATATTTTGCGTTTGATCCCAATTTAAGCCTGATCACTGTCCCGACACCATTCCACCTGCCCGTTCCTCAGCCAGAAGTGAGATCGGCAACCAGCCTTAAGCCAAACAGACGGTTTTAATGTCGGTCTGCCCTTGGAATCAGTCATCAAAGTCCACCGTGGGGAGGCTTCTGGGATAAGCATCAATTCAATCAATTTCTGGCAGCCACAGGGGCACCTCATACCGACGCACCAGTCTTCGTGTCCATCCCGAGCAAGCACGAGCACTCTTTGGGGGATTTTGTCCGGCAAACTATCTCCCTCGACGATCACCAATCTCCATTTCTTTGAAAAACGTGAAAGGAATGGAGATATGAGCCGACGAATGAATTGTTGGATCATCTAGTTCGCTTCCTCCCCAAGCATGGAAATCCAAGTAAAGGCTCTCGATCACCCAAGGCCAACTCTACATTCTCTGATTTAATGAAGCTGCCCTCTGCCTCATACTCTTCCTCACACGCCGCCAATGAAAAACGGGTGCGCGCATAGTTGTCATTTGAATCGTGCCTGAAGGGATAAGCCCGAGCGAGAAACTCGTTCACAGACGCAGTAGCCGCACGCATGTTCAAACTAATCACTGCGGGGGCTTCCTCATGCACGCCCTTAATGTATCCATCGTTGAGCTCTTGCTCATGTGCAACGGGATCCGCATTCCGCAAATACTCAGTTCTGAGACTCTCGGGCGTATACACTTCTCGATCACTGAGGGTTGCCCCTCCAGGTTTTACGTAATCAATACGACCACAGACGTCTCCGATGGCATATGAAGACTGAGTCTTTCGAGTCGGAATCGTTACACCTGCATCAAATAGAGGCATCAAGAAGCGGCTCGCAATCAAGTCGCACACCTGTCGAGCCTCCAGTGAATCTACACAGGAAAAGAGGACGTCGCATTTTGAGACCCTTAAAACGGCTTCCCGGGTTAAGATAGACTCTGAAACCGCCTCAACCACTCCGCACCCCCGATGCGATACAATCGACTCAGCAAACATATCAACCTTTAGGCGCTCCTGCTCCGCATCATTAACTGTTGAGTTGAGTATGCGGTTCAAGTTCTTAAATTCGACTCGATCAAAGTCGATTAGCACGATTTCACCAAAGCCTAGGCGAGCTAGTTGCTCAGCGACAACAGACCCAATGCCTGAGACCCCGACAACCGCGACAGAGAGGCGACTCAATTCTACAGTCATCTGCGAAGTAAATGCGACTGGACGTTCTAACGAACTGTTCGAATGGAGTTTATCTCCCCACCAATAGGCAATATCATCGCCGATCACTGAAACCAGCGACACTTCCTGCTTTTCCATACTGGGTTGATAAAAGCGTGCGCGCATCGCGCCATTCCCTACCATAATTGCAGAACCATGAGGAACTTCAATTGCTTGGTGAAGGCATGGGATAACACTGCAATCGCTGTCATCATCAGTGTCCGAGAAGCTCAAAAAGCCTCCGGGGTGCGAATGCACTAACAGAATTGAAAGACTCTCCTGTTCGGCTTGATCAATCGCGGTCTCCAGATACTCACCAGACCATGAAATATATTCTGGCCTGCGCTCGCGGCACTGATCCTGAGGGACTAATATCAGCTCGCGAGCGAGATACCGCTCGCCTTCCGGACAGCTCTCCACTCGCTTACACAATAACACTGCAGCGGATTCGTATCCATCACCAGGCAAAAGGTGCTGTTTTAAGCGAGCATGCATTTCACCCGCGATTAGTAGTCGAGATCCTAGATTCATGATCCTTCGACCTCCTTGAGAATCGCTCCCTCTACAAGAGCTAGGTGAGTCACGACTGAGTCTGTATTGGGATTCCACTTTGAGGCAGGTCCACGATGACGTGACCAACGACTAAATGTTGTCCCATCAATTTGTTCATGGACCTGAGTCGCTGCAATCGCACGCCCAGAAGTCAGGGCGAGAGGAGGATTAGTGTAGAACATGTCCATTTGAGCCTTCGGGTAAGTCGGAGGAACATCCATCGCTAGCACTATAGACGATACTGTATATCCCTCAGGCAACTGATAGTCTGGGATTAGTATCCATCGCCGCCGTCCATCTAGGACCGTCTCCCATAGGGCATGGTTCTCATCGAGATAAGCCTCATCCCCTGGGAGCAGATCAAACTCACGGCGGAGTTCCGTCGATACCGAACCATTATCCACCGCCTTAGGCGTCAGACGGATTTTCTCGATACCGCGCCGAGTCAGATCCACAATCGTGTCCATAGTAATAGGCATTTTCGGCTCACCTTTAATCTTAAGGAAGATCTGCCACTCAGCCGTAGTATCAAACCCTGCTTGCTCTAGAGCATCTTTAGTCAGGATGGTTGGTGTTATAGATTCAACCTTCACGCCTTGGACATTCAGCAGCCAAACTTGATGCTCAGTATAGAAGTCTTCAACGCCTGAGGCATCTAGATCGACAATCTCATGATCCTTAATCTCGCGATCTGCCTCTTTGCGCAGCTTGAGATACAGTATATGATCACTTGGAACGTCCGCTAGCTTACGAATTTGACCGCCAGTGATCACTGCGCATGGCCACTCGAAGCGCTGGCCGTTCAAAACGTAGCGGTATGTTCGATCACTCTCCACGATAATGAACTTTCTCACACTCTCATCTAGGTTTACCACCTCCTGAGGCGATATATCCTCAAGCGATCCGTCATCTAGAACAGACAGCACGATTGCGGCATTTGTATTGGTAATTCCGGCAGTAGAAGCGAGTTGCGCCCCCGTAGGTGTGCCGTCTTCGATTGAAATTGGCCGAAAGGCCAATGATTTGTCAGCTACCTCAATATTGTAGCCAGAGGATGGGCGCTCTCGCGCCTCGGATGTGTTTTTATTTGGCATCACCTTCACTTAGGACTGGCTCATCACGCTTCGCCGAAAAATCCTCGAAAGATTTGGCAAACATACGATTTGTAGTCCTAAGTGAGGCTATAATCATTTTTGACACTCGCTAACCTCTTATCTACACCTCGAATAAATGAATGTAGGAAAACCGCCCGACTTCGATAAGCTCTTCGCACATAGAGGAGGTTTCGCGATGGCATATGCAAAGCTCACTGCGTACGCGATCACAGTAATTAATAAGCGAAAAGGGCCGTCTAAGAACGGTCGTATTATTGAAAAGCTGGATGCGCAGGAATTGGTCAAGCATGCCTTATCTCGACTGGTTGAATGCGAAGACATAAACGATGGAGAAGCGGTCTACTGTTTGTTGCGTCGTCATATTGATAACTACGTCAGAACAATTCAGAAACAGAAGACTAATCCTACCCTGGTTCAGATTGCGACATCTGGATACGAAGAAGGGTCTGCGCGAATTTCAGAGCCAAAGGTTGAAAATACGAAGAATCCAGCAGAGACAAGTGAACAGAAAGACGAAAACGAATTCTACAAGGAGCTCCTCGCCCAAACTAAACTTAAATTCAAATCTGAGGGCGTAGAATTCGCGCTACTCGAATTAGTGATCGAAGGCTGGAGTGATAGAAGTGAGTTGGCAGCTCTGCTTGAAATCACTCCTCAACAGTATGACGTAATTCTCAAGAGAGTCAGTCGGGCAGCTATTTCTCTAAAAGATCAATTGTTAAGAAATGTAAAAAAATGAAATCAAACCACAAACATATGAAGGCCGGGCACTTTCTCATTGATCATGCACAGCCAACAGAAGACGAAATTGATGCAATGAACCCAGCTGAACTCGCTGACTTTCTCAGTGAAAATGGAGTAGACTTGGCAAAGATGGATTCTGAGATTCCTCAAATACAACAAGACCTAACGAGCCAAATAATTTTCTCGCAGGCAGACCACGTGCTCAGAAATAAAACACAAAGCACTATCGTCGATTTGTCCGAATTCAGCGAGGAACAGATTATCGCAGAGCTTACCCAGAAATACGGGGGAACTGAAAACATACCACTAGCTGCACGTAATTTCAAATCGCTGAGTCGAGAGGAATGGGAGAGCTTATATAAAGACCTAATTCTTCGGGGGAAGTGAAACGTTCATCATTATATGCGTGATCCAAATTACATAGGTGCTGAAGCTTGTTCTTTCGGACTTTTGCAACGATTTACAATCGATGATCCTACATTCCCCATCGAGAATCTAGCCTATGCACTCGGAGTCGACATCGAATATGGCGGCATTACCAATGCTGATGCGTGGCTGCTCAAGTGTGATAATGGCAGAGGTGTGATACGATTAAATAAAACAATCACGTCGCCGTCTCGCCAGAGGTTTTCAATAGCGCACGAGTTAGGCCATTGGGTTATGCATACAAATGTGACTCAAGGCTATCTTTGCACCGCAAAAGACCTGCAAGACTATGGACGATCTCCAGAAGAGGCTGAAGCAAATTGGTTTGCAGCAACGTTACTGATGCCAAAGTCACTGATACCTTCTAATTTCCACAAACGTGACCCGAGTTTTGAATACATAATGGAGCTAGCTTCACACTTCCAGACGAGTTTCACTTCCACTGCGAGACGCTTTGTCGAATTAAGTAGGCAGCCAGTAGTTCTGATCTCCTCATCGAGCGGAGTCATCAATTGGAGTGCTCGGAGTCAAAATGCTAAATACTATTTTCTACCAAATGGTAGTTCTGTCCCAAGACACTCACTGACCGAAGAGGTTACAACAAAAGGGCGAACGAAAGGTGCACCAGAAAGCGTAGAGCCGGAAATATGGTTCCCCGAACGCACTTTCTCTGAAGATGAAGAACTATTCGAAGAGGTGAAATGTTTAGTAAATTACGACATTTCACTAACTCTTCTCTGGTTTCCTCAATAAGGTTGGGTATGACAGAGGGTGCAAACGCAAAATATAAAGATAGTCCGAAATGAATCCGGACACAGCTGGAAATCTAAGATCTTTCACTTTTCTCACAACTCCCCTCCAACTTCCCCAACAATCACCTCCTGCAACTCGTCCTCGGATGGATACACCATAGGCCCTTCGGAAGGGTCCATCTCTTCCGGCAAGAAGTCGACGACGAGGAGGGCGAGAAAATCCATATCCCGCAAAAGATTTTCAACCGGACCGCTGGCGACGTTTTCCTTTGACCCGTAGATGGCCGCGAGGGCCTGAAAGTCGCCAAACTTCTCGAACTGCATTTGATTGTTCCAACCGCGGGTGCGGAGGTCGGCGCTTTCGAACTTTTGCCAGAAGTCTGCGTTCGCCTTGTGGTTTGCGGTGATGAAGCTGGGGGTGACGTGGAGGCGTTCCTTCCACTCGCCGTTGACTTTTCCGGCCATGAATTCGGCGAGGAGGGTATTGGCGTATTCGCGTTTCCCGTCGGCGTGGATGGTGTGGAGTCCGTTGTCGGAAAGCCATTCGCTGGCCGTGACCTGGCCGTCTTCGATGTAGATTAGGCCGACCCGGAAGGTTTTCATATTCCCAGGCATTTCAAACTCCGCGCGGAGGGTCTGGATACCGAGAAGCTGGCGAAGGGCGTAGTCCGGGCGGGGTGGTTTCTCGTAATCGTCGTTGCGGACCTCCTGCGGGCCGCTCGGTCCGCAGCCAGCGAGAAAAAGGAAAGCCAGAAGCGCGAAACTGCGGGTGAAAATGGGGAGCGGGTAATGCACGAGCGCAGTTCTAATTGCGGTGCAGGGCGGGGTCGAGGGGAATTTGCGGTTTTTTTACCATCCCTGGCGGGCTGGGGTAGGGAGGCCCTGTTGGGGTGGCTGGAGGTTTTGACGTTTGGAGGTTTTGAAGTTGGTGGATGAGAACGTTGAACTTTTAGGCATTGAGCGAGCCCATGGGCCCTGTCGGAATTCTGGATGAGAACGGCAATCCTAACGGTCGCGCAGCTAAAGCTGAGTGACTACTGGGAGCCGCTGACAAAAGGAATGTCCTTGAACGCCTGAGGAGATCGAGTAGGTTTTTGGTATGACCGTCGTAGTTCCGAGGACATCCGACAAAGAGGTTCGCCAAGAGGCAAAATCTCTCGAATCGGTGGGTAAGAAGCTGGTTGCGAGTAAAAAAGTAGCGCGCTCGTACCTCCATAAGAATGGATTCATCCGCAAGGATGGGAAGCTGACGAAAAAGTATGGTGGATGAAGCTGGGTGCTTTTGTTATCGGATTTCATGGATGTGACCGTGAGGTCGGAGAATCTCTGATTGCAGGGAAATCGGATTTTAGGGCTAGTCGGAATGCTCACGATTGGCTGGGCGAGGGGATTTATTTTTGGGAGAACAATCCCGAACGAGCCCTCGAGTGGGCCCGATTTATGGCCAGACATCCGAAGTTTAAGAAACACGTTAAAGATCCTTTTGTCGTGGGTGCGGTGATTGATCTTGGAAATTGCCTTGATCTGACCGAGGCAACTTCACTCCGTCTCGTGAGGGTGGCCTACAACAGTCTTGTGGAGATCTTTGGAAAGGCGGATGCGGAAATGCCCGAGAACCGTAAAGGTCACGATTCCGATTCCGATCTTGTGCAGCGATATCTGGACTGCGCGGTGATTAATCATCTACACGAACTGCGCAAAAAGGATAGAGTTGAGACATTCACCACCGTTCGCGGGGCGTTTACTGAAGGAACCGAACTTTATCCCGGTGCGCAGATCCAAGCGAAAACCCACATTCAACTCTGCGTCCGAGATGCATCTGCAATACGGGGTGTCTTTCTTCCGAGGGAGTGAGCCTGTCCCTTAGGCTACGGCGTTGCTGAGATTTGCTCTCCGCAGTTGATCGGATTCCGCGAAAAGGACTTCTTCTCTGTGATTCAATGGGTTCAGTCTCCTTTTGGCCTCCGCCTCAGTAGGCGAGAGTGAGGGCCCCGTCCTGGATTCCCACGTTCAAACCGTATCCCATCGGATAGGAGGTGCTGGATTGTTGGCTGTTAGTTCGGAACCAAAGAGACCGGCGAAGCCGGAGACCGCTTATTTTCGCTTATCTCCGCTGATCAGATAGCGAACAACCCCAATTTCAGACAAGCCATCCAATCATTCTCCCATAAGCGTTCATGAGCGAATATAAGCGGTTGCCAGCTTTGCTGGCTCTTCTCCTTTTCCTCTGGATAAGGATGAACGATTGAAGTCGGAAAACCGAGAAGCTCAGCAACGGCTCCCCAACAAGGACCGGCGACTTCAGTCGCCGCGCTTAGGTTCTGTAGATCTCGCTGAGGCCAGGAGCGATTTCGTGGTTGTGGGGTTTGGGGCTGCTGAAGGCGGAGGATTTTCTACGGGCCGCTCGAACTTTCATCTAGAACGAACTGCTGGTTGGCGTCCTTGATTAGGCGCCAACGGTGGATTCCCGCAGATCGATGATAGGCGTATTCGAGCTATCGGGCGTAGTATGGATTCTTGAATATTGATTTAGCTGGATATGGGTTATCGGAGGATGCTTCGGGTGGATTGTCTCTGAACTCCACAACAATCGGTTCGAAATGGGGATCGGCGATTAAGCCTATCCCGGCGAGCGCAGCGGATTGGCGATGATGGTCGTCGCTCTGCATTAACTCATCCACCAGAAACTCACGGGTGCGTGCCGGGTCCAATTGCATCAAGGCCTTCGCCATTACGGCACCATAACTCTGGTTCACTCCATCCATAACCCTACTGAGGTAGATCGATTGAAGAAATTCCCAGTCCTCTTCGCTTCCTTTGATTGCAAGTGTTTTGACGGCATTTAAAAATTTCCACTTTCGAGGATCTTTCTGCCTGGAGCTTGTGCCGAGATCGATAATCTCCATGATCTCGTCCATTGGCAGTTCCAAGACCTCGATACGCGCCCATGCGTCAACGCCTCCGTTGAGAGGGGTAGGGCCCTGGAGTAGGGTTTCGATTGCGGCTCTTCCTTGAGGCGAATCCTGTTCGTTCAATCGTCGGAGGGTTTGGGGTAGCATCTCCATTTGGAGGTTTTCGGAGACGACCTGGTAGGCAAAAGCATCCACCACGGGGTCTTTTTGCGAAAACAGCGGTTCCAAATCTTCTTGGTCGAAGTCGGTATACCGACGATCCGGCAATGGCCTGGATTGAGCGCGTAGCATTTCGCCGAACAGATCAAAGCGTTTGTTTGCCAAGATATGAGTAGTTGCCTGCTCGACTACCTCGGGATCGTTATTTCCGAGCATGAGGGCTAGCACATCTTCGGTCGGTTTCTGGGGTAGAGTCGATAGCAAGTATGAACCTGTCTGACGGATAATCGGATCTGAAGATTCAAGAGTCTGGAGAAGAAATTCCGTATCGTGGACAAAGGGAAAAATCTCCTGATCGGAGCCGGATTCGAAAAACCTCAGGGTTTCTTCCCATTGTTCGGGGCTGTCGATTATATTGAGTGCTGCAGAGAATTGGTTTCTTTGAAGAAAGCTCTCTTCGTAATAAGCATCCTTGATAGGGGTATCGGCCGGATAGAGATCATTGATAATGGTGTAGGTTTCTCGCGCCAACCGGAGGTCGGGGACTCTCTGATAGAGATGGTCCAATGCTGACATCGCATACAGTCGTGGCTCGGCCCATTGTCCCTCACCATAGACCCCGCACGCGACCCCACCGGATAGAATGCCGCTACGGCCGAACCCTCTTCGTTTAAAGAGGTGCTGGCACGGTTGTTCGAGAATGAGGTTAAAGGTTTCTGTTCTGCCCATGGGGATTGGCGGCAAACTCAACGTGTTAATCTGACTGGAATTCCCTTCCACCTTCTTTTGCTTATCCGAAATACGTATACCAAAGATACGAATCTCCTTCCCTCGTCGTTCCTCTAAACAGCGCACGCAGATCGAAGAATAGCCAATCAGGGTGCCCGTAAAGAGGCCAATGGCAGCGACTACAAGAGCTAGGATTAGGAGACGTTTTGCGAGCTTCATCGAATGAGTTCAAAAGGATTTAAAACTCTTACCGATCTGGCTAGCTATCGTTGTTCGCGAAATTCAAAGGAGTGCGATTTAAGAGGGGATAGCGGGATTGAGGTGGGGAAGGGAGCGAAAGAATGGCGAGGGTGCCGAGAAGTGGTTGGGGGCTTGGTATGAAGCAAGTTCTAATTGCGGTGCAGGCGGGAGGCGAGAGAAATTTAGCCTCACGGAGAGACTCGGCGTTCCCAAGTTTGTGCAGTGACTTGGGAACCTTGACGGTCGCGCAGCTAAAGCTGAGCGACTACTTGGTGAAAAGCACCTTCGATGTTGTCGTGATTTGGGCCGAATCTGGCGCCCTAGCGCGCCTCCGCCTCAGTAGGCGAGAGTGAGTGCCCCGTCCTGAATTCCGACGTTCAAACCGTATCTCATCGGATAGGAGGTGCCGGATTGTTGGATGACGAGGTCGAGGGTGTAGACCGGTTCGATGGTGAAGTCGTAGGCTTGGCCGTCGTAGGAGGTGAAGATTTCCTGATTGTCGGGGTGCTCTCGATCAATCCGGGCGAATTCGTAGTGGGAATAGTCAAAGGGGGCGAAGTTCTTCAGTCCGTCGATCATGTATTGGGCGATTTCGGGTTCGTCTGTCGGTCCGATTGCGGCCAAGTCTTCGTAGTTCCCCGATTCCATGGCGGCGGCGACTTGATTGAGAAAATCGGCTTCGCCTTCCGAGAGTTCGGGAGGACGGAGGTTTCCATTCTCGTCCTCGATCCATTCGCTTTTGTAGCGATCTTCTCGGACGATGGTCGTGCTTTCCTGATTGACGGGATTTTCGATGGAGCGAGCCTCGGCGATGACAGCGGCGAAGCGCTCGTCAAAATCCATTGGGCTGCTCAGCGAATTACCGGAGAGTCCGGTGACGACGCCGTCTTCGATATCCGCAGAGACGTAGCCGATCATTTGTTCCTGCTGGCTGGAGCTTACGAGCATTTGGGCTAAACCGAATCCCTCCATGACGTTGCTGCCGCTGGCAATGATTAAGATCGGGTCGCCGTTCTCCGGGGCCGCAAATTCGATACGCTCGATTCGGTCTCCGGGGACAACGCGGACAAAATCGACCAGATTGTCTTCCTGATCGAGGGCGATGACGAGTGCGTCGTCAGTTGGATCCGTCGTCGGGACCTCCGAATCAGCAGTCGGTCCGGACCCGGAATCCGGGGAGCAGGCGGTGAAGAAAAGGGCAAGAATCGCGAGGGCAGGGGAGAGACGCTTCATGAATTTCCAATGATTGGAGAGGACGGTTCCGGGGCAAGAGCAAAGGTCGGGGTTGGGAGGGGAGTTTCCTTGCTGTTGCTGGTCTTTGTTGGAGTCCCGGAGGCATTTACTGGAGCGCGGATTTCAATCCGCCCCGTTGGAACGGCAGCGACGGTTTCGTAGGGTGGTGGTGCTGGGTTCGCTGGGGTGGGATTGATCTTCTGGGTTTAGCCGTAGGCGTAGTAAACCAACGAGGTGGAGCGGATTCTTCGTTTTCCGGCTTTTGAAAGATCCGTTTTTAGAGTAGGTTTTTTTATTGTGATTACCCGTTTTCGATCTGTCTTTTTTCTTATTCTAGTTCTTTGCGGAGTGTATTCCGCCCATGCCTCTGCCGACGACATCATACTTGGGTGGCCGCCTGAGGTGCGCGAGCGGATCGAGCCTCTGCTACTTCCATTCGATCTGTCCACCGTGGATCTGACGAAGTATGACCCCGCCATCTCGGATAATGTGATCTTGCTCAATGATTCCGTCGTCTACGTAGCTGAGGACGGGACGATTTATGAAGTTTTTCAACGGGTCTACTCTGCATTAACGGACGGAAACCTGCGCTATCTAGGGGAGGATACGTATCGGTTTCGTCCCGATACACAGAAGATCTACGTCGTTACTGCCGAAACCATTCAGAAAGACGGGCGGCAACTGCCTGTGCAGGAGGAGGGGATGATCCATCAGACGCCGCAGCGTGACGCCGACCGGGGGATTTACAGTGGTAGGGAAGAACTGCTGCTCATCTTTCCCGGTTTGGAACAAGGGGCGATCGTGCGTTCGATCATCATTCGGGAAAGCCGGGAGGGGCGTATCCCCGGTGAGTTTTCGGATTATTGGATCTGGACGAGTTCTTGGCAGACGGATCGGAAGAGGGTTCTGCTGGACGTTCCCCAGTCTTTGGCTCAGCGGTTGGAGTTCTATACGTTGGGAGCCCCGGTTCCGCCCCGAGAGGACCTGGACGGGGAGGATGGGCGCAAGCGTTTTGTCTGGGAGGCTTCTCCGCTGACAAACCGGAATTGGGAGGCCCGCGATGCGCCTCTGATTCAGACGGGCCCTTTGAACTATGTCACCACTCTGGAGAGTTGGGATGCGTTCGCGGCTTGGTATGGTGAACTGCTTGAGGAACGTTCTGAGCTGCCGGAAAGCTTGTTGGCGGAGTCCCGCGAATGGGTCTCTGATGCGGAGAGCCCTCAGGAGGTGCTGGAGGTGCTTTTCGAGAAAGTGGCGAGAGACGTTCGGTATACGAGTATCGATTTTGGCTATGCAGGGTTTCAGCCGCAATCGGCGGAAAGCGTTTGGAACAACAAGTTTGGAGATTGTAAGGATAAATCGAATCTTCTCCGCCTCCTTTTGAAGGCCAATGGAATCGACGCCTACCTGACTCTGATCAATACCGATCATGCGGGGCGAGTCGATCGACGGGCGCCGGATTATCGCTACTTTGACCACGCGATTGTTACGGCGATCCTTCCCGATGGCACCCGGATCTTTTGCGATCCGACCTTGTCCTATGGTTGGCCGGGCTTGATTACTCTGGGCAACTCAGACCGTCCGGCTTTGATGATCGAGCCGGAGACCTCTTCCGGAATATGGGTCCAGACTCCGCAGGTGGATCCGGAGATCCTGAACTATGAATTTGACCTGGATTTAGACGACGCGGGTATGCTCTCCGGATGGTTTTCGTTGTCCGCGGAAAACAGTTACTCCGCGTATTTTCGCAAGAGATTCGAGGGCGAGGATCATGAGTATGTCCGTCGGGAGGTTCGCAAGTATGTCCGCTATTTCTTCCCTCAGGCGGACGTGATCGATTTTGAGATCGAATCTTCGGATGACGTTCACGAGCCGTTTAAAATGCGAGCCTATCTCGTAACTTCGCTGGTGCAAGCCGGGGAACAGGGAGAGGTCAATCTGGGCTGGCCGGATATCGACTGGTTGTTGCCGGATATGGGATCGGATAACTCGGTGACGCGGTCGGCGTTTTTGGATGCGGATCATGTTGACGTTACCTTCCGAGTCGACCTGCCGGATCGTTACTGGCCGGTTTCGATTCCAGGTAGTTTCTCCGTGAGCGCGCCCCCTTTCTCGTCGAGGGGTGAATGGTCATTCGATGCGGAAGCCGCCTCCGTTTCGGGTGAAGTCTCATTTGCGACCAGCGATCCCCTCGTGAATCCGGGGCAGTTTACCTCATTCTTTAACGCGGTAGATGCGACGGATGCATGGATTGACCAGCAGATTCGACTTGGCGAAGGGGCGGATCGCCCGATGGTCATGCGCCAAAGTCCGGATGACGGTCGGACTTTGGAAATGGAGATGATGCCGACGGGGCGGGGGCAAATCGATTTGGTGGATCAGCTGTATCCGGAGGGTCCTGACAATGAGATACGGAAGCGAGCGTTGGAGCTTGCGGGGCAATGGTTCCCTAAGGATCCCCAGGTTCAGTTTGAGGTCGGGATCCGGCTTGCATGGATCCTCGTGAACGAGGACAAGCCAGCGGAAGCCTTGGAGAGCGCACGGAAATTGATTCGGGATGGAGAGGGGTGGCTCGACTCGTTAAGTCTCGGATGGGTCTACTATTTGGAAGGGGTAGCCCTGCTGGACTTGGGCGAGAATGCGGAGGCGCTCGGAGTCTTTCAGAGTTTGGCGGACGATTCGCGGTTTAGTGATTATCGACGCGCGTGGGCGAACTATCAAGTAGGCCAGTTGCTGGAGGATCAGAATCCGACAGAGGCGCTGGAACGATACTGGGCTGCATTCGAACTCCTTGAGCGGGAGAGAGAATACTACCTGAGAGCCATGTCCGAGTTGGCGATGGAGGGGGATCTTGGGAATGAATTTTCCGGATACTTGCAGCGGGTCGTCGACGAGAATCCGGATTTTGTAGAAAATATGATCGGCGCTCTCCAAGCTCAGTCCGTCGAGTGGATGGAAAGGGGGCAGGGTTCACTGCGATCCGTGCGCTTGCTGGGTGCCTTGGAGCAGGTCCAGTACGGAGACGATGTTCTGGCGAGTCGGTCGGAATTCGATTCGATTCGGGAATTTCAGGACCTTACGGCCACCTATCAAGGAATACAAAGCGACCTTCATGATTATCTTCGCGAGAATCGTCCGGAGTTTTGGGATGAGGAGAGCTTTGAGGAAGACGCTAGAACGCAAGAGGAGTTGACCGAGGACATGGATGAGGCTGAGGAGGAATGGAGAAAGAATGATGCCGCTCGGTTGGCGTTGACGAAGGTTCTGAAGAACCCCGGTGATGCTTCGTTTCCGCAGGCGTATTGGAAAGCGTTGCTTTATTTGGATTGGAGGGAGATGGGTGATGAGCTGCCGGAAGACGATACCCTGGATTACGTCTTGAACCTCGGAGAGAGATTTCCCGAAGAGTCGGACGAATTTGTCGAGCTGCGTTTCCTTAGGGCGAAATTTCATAACCGTCGAAATGAAGTGGATGAGGAGTATGCGGTTTTTCTTGGTTTGATGGGGGCAGATCTCGGGGCCAATTGGCAGGACAGTTTGACGGGCCGAGCGGGTCTGAATCGAGAACAGGCCGGCGAATTTGATGAGGCCTTGGAGATTTATTTATCCGTGGAAGATCTTTTGGCGGAAGATCTTGATATGGCCGTCCAGTTGGTCCGGGCCGTCTACATCTATTTGGAGAATGGCGACCTCAATGAGGCGGAGGCACTGATAGCACGGATCTATCCGATCATCGCCGACGTGGAGGAAACGAACCCCGCGATCGATCAACTCCGTCGGTGGAATGATCATCGGGAAGCGGGGACTCTCCGCGATCTCTGGAGCCGCCAGAAGGTTTGGTGGCCGGAGTGGGAAGCTCTGGCCTTGGCATGGGAGGGAGAAGCGATTCCCGAGTCCGGTCATGTCGTCCCTATAATCGAAGATCTCAGTGTGCTCGGTGGGGAATTGGGCACCGCTCTTCAGGCTCATGACCGCGAGGAGATTTTCCGAATTTATCAGACGCTAATCAACTCCGCCCGATGGGATAGCTACTTTGTCCCCGAGGTGCAGGCAACGATACGATTGGGCGATGACGAGTTCCCCGATGCGGTGGAGGAAGCGAACGATCTCGTTGTGGCCATGTTCGAGTCACTTCCCATCGCAAACGACTCTGTGTGGAGAAACAGTTTGTATTTTACGATCCTTTCTCTTGACGAAGCAGGGGACCAGAAGACCGCAATGGAATTGGTCGAAGAGTATTTCGAGGTGGATCCACCAGAAGACTCAATTTATCGAACGATCGAACGGTTGGGGGCTCTCTTCGCCACTAGGCTGAACCTCGAGCTCGATGAATGGATCGCTCGGCTTAAGGGGCAGTTGGATACGGTCGAAAGAGAAAATTACGTCTACACGGTTAATGTGTTGGCTAGAGTATTACGGGCAGACGGTCAGTTTGATGAAGAGGAAGAATTGCTCGCCGATTATATCTCGCAGTTTCCTTATGACAGTTCGGCGATAGCCAATACCCTTAAGGTTCGATTGCAGGAGATTGAAGAGTTTCAGCGGTCTGTCGCCGTCTTCGAAGCCACGTATTCCGACTGGCTTGAGCAGGATGCTCCCGATTGGCTGTCGTGGATGCCTGGCATGGATTTGGCGAGTTATAGTCCGGATCGTGTCGCTTTCATGCTAGAAGACGGGTCCTATCCGGGGGAGAGTATCTTCGAGCAAACCTATTTCCTTGCTATTGCTGCGAAAGACCCGCGTCTGGACCTTGAGGAGAGGGAGTGGGCTTTTTCGGCACTGATCCAGATGATCCCACAAACCACAGCGACGGTCGAGGAGGCTCATGTGTATTTGCAGTCGATCTATGAAAAAGAGGCATTCTCTGAGGAGATTCGAGCTCTTGGATTCTGGGTCGATTTTGTGTCGTTGGCCTTCTCGCAGAATCTGGATTTGGTGAACGAGTTGAAGACCACCCGTTTCTACACAGAGCCCACGGCTGTCTACGGCCGGGATGTGAAGGAGGATCTACTGCAGATCTGCGAATTGAATCTTACATCAGAGGAAGAGGTTCTTGGGTTTCTGGACGAGATAATCGTGGAGGCTCGGTTCCATCAGGTGATCCCGGGCCTTTTGATGGTTTCTTTTGATGCACTGCTGCAACAAGGAAACTTCGAGGTTGCGGAGGAGTATATGGCGAAAGTGGCAGCTTCGAGCCTAGGGAGGAACCGGGACCTGCAATATCGCAATATTCGTTTGGGAATCATTCGTTCGATTGAGGCTGCTCGCGAATTGGAACCTATGGATAGGATTTTGGGTGAAGCCTTTGGTGAAGTAATCGAGGCTTTTCCCGAAGAGGCTGCGTTGCCGGAAGAAAGTTATCTGGGGCAGGACGTGGCTGAATACTGGGCGGGTCCGGATCTGAAGGCGTTCATCAAATATCATTGGGTCAATCGGTTTTATGACCGTGAGTCACTTTTGTTGTGGAGTAGTTTATTCCGTTATTCGTCGCGGGATTTGGACCTTTCGGCGAAGGTTTGGGAAAGGCTGCCTGAAATGGCACCTGCACTTCTGAAAAATGTAGATGATGACGAGTCAGCGTTTTTTGCAGCCTTTCTTTTAACTCTTGCTTCGGATTTGGATAATCCTGAGCAGAGGGATTTCATTCTGGCTCAGTTTATGGCGATTCGGGAGCTTGGGTCCTTTCCCTCTTGTGAGGAGTTCATGAATTCGGTCGAGTTGGACGTACGCCTTAGAACGGGTGAAGCGTTTGATATTGAGGCGATTGCCGATGCAAACAAAAAGGTGGCTTCATTTAACGTATACGAAGGTGACGTGATCGAATACTATTTGTCACGCGATGAAGTCGCACCTCTTGAGAGATATTTGAAGACGGTTTCCGTGGAAACCGCCTTCAGCGAAGCGGTCGTTTCGAAATATATTAGAGCGCTGAGGCGTTGCGGACTAGAGGGGGAGTATCGGTTCGCCGCCGAGGAGGCAGTGGAGATCCTTCAGAGAGAAATGGCTCTGAGCCTAATCAATCAGGAGCCGAGTCATTTCCGATTTGTCTTCAATTTGGCGGCTGTGATGCCGGATGACTTTGTTCTCGATCCCGAGTGGATCCGGGCGATGCGGGAACGGGTAAGACCCCCGGAGAAATTGTACTTCGAGACAAGAGCTTCCTTTTATGAAGAGGATTGGGAGAAGACGGTGGTGAATGCTGGGCAACTCGTGGAAGAGCTCCCCAAATATTATGACAATTACTATTATCTCGGGATGGCGAATTTTCAGCTAGGGAATTACTCGCAGGCGAGCGAAGCCTTTGCGGTGTTCTGTAAATTTACGAAGGATTCTCCATACTGGCCCGAGGCGACGCGGTTCCTGCAGCTCATCGAGGAGAAAAAGTAAATTTCGAAGCGGGAGAGGTTCTTTGTCAGACTGCGGGCCATTGTTGGAGGACCGGATTTATCCGGAATCATGCAGCCTCTCGGAGGGGCCCTTCCAACGCATTCCGGCTAAAGCCGGTACTCCAACGGATTCGGCTGCGTTTCGCTGGACCGCGGATTTTAATCCGCTCCGTTGGAGCCGTCGTTCGTGGGATCCAAAGCGATACGGCTGACGGGCATGCGGGGCGGAATGAATTCCGCGCTCGATTTGTGGGCGTTTTTCAGACGGTCTCGCTCGCTCGACTTTTGTACAAGGTAGTGCCGTGAAATCAGGGAAGGACACTGGACTCTTCTCCTGCAAGTATATTCTTATGCAGTGGTCTTTGTTGGAGTACCAGATTTATCCGGAATTATGCTGCCTCTCGGCGGACCGACCGCTCCTTCGCATTCCGGATAAATCCGGTACTCCAACGGTTATGTCTGCGTTTCGCTAACTCTACGCTCCAGATGATGCTTTCTCCTCTTTATGGCTTCGCTCGCCGAAGCTCAGCGGTCATCTGGCTTTATTCTTAAACCAAAAAAAGCCCCGGAGCGGGTGGCTCCGGGGCTTGATTAGATGAGCTTGACGATTCGCTTACTCAGCTCCTGCCCATCTCCAACGAAGATTTGCAGGTTGGCCTTTTCGGTGATCTTTTCGACAGACTCGAGTTCTCTCAGGCGCATCAGGGTCGGGTTTTGCTCAATCAGCTTGGCCGAGTTGAGCTGGCTACGCATGGCAGCGGTTTCTTCGCGACGCTTGATGTTGTTCGCCTGGGCGGCCTTTTCGGCCTCGATGACTTGGTTCAGGAGTTCCTTCATATCACCCGGTAGGATGACGTCACGGATCCCCAGTCCCTTGACTTCGACACCGTAATCGGCGGCCTTGGCGCGAATTGCGTTGAGGGCCTCGTTGGCCACGGTGGACTTATCGGCCAGCAGCTGGTCGAGGGTTCGCCCACCGACTTCGGCGCGGATAATCAGTTGGATCTCGCGGTAGAGCGCTTGTCCGATGTTTTCCGAGGACTCTGCGACCTTTCGGACGTCCTTCAGGAAGTAGCTGAGAACGGCGTTGAGGCGCAGGGTGACCTTGTCGGCAGTCATGATTTCCTGTCCGGTCACATCGAGGATCTTTTCGCGCAGGTCGTATGCGTAGATACGGACCTTGCGAGTGTTCTTCCAGAATGCGTAGCGCCCCGGGTTGAGGATTTCTTCGAATTCACCGTCAACGTAGAGCACGCCGACTCCACCGTCTTCAATCTCGTGGATGTTGAGGTGGACGGCGACGTCCTTGTCCTTGGTGATGATATCGAACTGCGGGTGTTGAAAACGGACGCTCTCAACATCGACAACTTCGACCTTAGTCTTTACCGGAGTTTTCCAGTATCCGTAGAGGCCGGGTCCGAGAATTCCGTAGAAACGACCGTCGAGCCAGACGAGAGCCCGTTGGTTGTCCTTCAGGTCGATGAAATCAGCGTGGTCGCTGATCACGCTTTCGTCGCGAAGCTGCCGTAGCTGTGAGCTGGAGACTTCGATCCACGGATTCCCTTGCCAAACAATGTCGACAGTGGTGCGTCCGAAGGGATCGAAGATCCACTTGCGCCCCGGCATGAGCAGCTCGACGAATCGACCATCACGGAACTTCAAACCTACATACTCGTACGGGATGTAGATGCGTTTGATGATTTGCATGATGTATGGTTCGTTTTGGTTTTCGGTTGGTGCGTCGACTACGAGCCGACGCGTGAGAATGAAATAGAGGTGCCCGCAGGAAGCTCGGACGAGTCGATCGGCCACACAATCAGCCACGGGGAAATGCTTGAGGAGACAGGCGGATGAGATGGTTCAGTTGGCGAGCAACACCGTAGCGAGTGCATCCGAGACACACATCGCAAGGGAGCCGATCGGTTCCTGACTTCTCTCATCGTTCCGTAACCGGTATCCGCATTTCCGCGGGTGGTGATTGTGCTGAAGCGCTCGGATTGACGTAAATCGATCCGGCGCTTCCGGCTTGCACGAGTCGCCCTCGCTTTCTTTGGGCGGTTTGAGTCTAGCTTAGGAGGCTAGGGAGGCCAGTGTGGCGGGCCATGCCATGATCAGTGGGATTTGAACCCACACGTCCTTGCGGACAACGGTTCCTTAGACCGGTGCGTATACCATTTCGCCATGATCGCTACTGTCCGGGAGTTGAACCCGGGACTAGTTGATTCGTAGTCAACTGCTCTACCCATCTGAGCTAACAGTATCGGGACAATCAGCCGGATTCGAACCGACGTTTTCCTGTCTTGCAGGATGCTTTACCTCTTAGCTATGATTGCGTGGTTTCCGTTTAGAACGTCGATGCGGAACACAATGACCTGACGGGAAGCCCGAGGTTCTTGTGCCGCCGACCGGAAAGTGAGTCTGTGGGCGTGGGAGGACTCGAACCTCCATCCTGTCCTTCGTAGAGACAGATGTTTCCTTTACACCACACGCCCTCATAAAGTTGCGGAAGAAGGATTCGAACCTTCTCTTGCGGAGTCAAAGTCCACCGTGCAGCCTATACACTATCCCGCAGGAATGGTTGCAGAGGCGGGATTTGCACCCACGACCCCGAGCGTATGAGACTCGTGCTCTAACGAACTGAGCTACTCTACATGGAATTGGTGACCAAGAGGGGATTTGAACCCCTACTGTGCTGCTTCTGAGACAGCTGCCTCTTCCGGTTGGGCTACTCGGTCTTGTAAGTTCGGTGGGAGCACATGGAATCGCACCATGACCTTCTGGTCTTCAGTCAGACGTGCAGACTGTCTACACCATACTCCCGGAAATTGGCTCGGCGGGCAGGCTCCGACCCTGCAACATCGGCCTTAACAGTGCCGCGTTCTACCGATTGAACTACCGCCGAAGAAAATTGAATCGGAGGATGAGAAGATTCGAATCCCCTGATCCGTAGTCAGGTGCTCTCATCAAGAGGCACTGACTTAAAATAATTTTGTTTCCACCCTTCGGTTGGTTTCGCCCCTCTCATGAAATGGTCTTCATGGTTTGGACGCCGATTACTTGACGTTTGACCTTCTCGTGCGGCGGAAGGGAGGCCGGTGAACTGTAGTTGGGTGGAAACAAAAAACCCAGGTGCTTGAATGGCGGCCTGGGCTTGGTGAAAGAGTGTCTGGTTTCTCATCTAGGTCGGTCGGATTCGACAGGTGTATAGATTAGGAAACTTTGGCTGATTCAAAGCCCGTGCTGGATTCTCAAAGGAATACAGGCGATCGCATGTCATGAGATTCGGAGTGTCCAATAAGCCCCAAAGCATTGGTACTTTTTGTCTCCGAATCTGAGACGATGGATGAATGGATTTTATGCGTGTGTGCATGACGTGAATGGATGAATGGTGTTTGGTTTTGTGAAATAAAACTTATTTGTCAAATAAAAAATATATAAATTATTGAATAGCAATAAGATGGGAGGCAGGAGAAGCTATCCAAGGCTCCGCCCGGACACGGGATGCGATCTTCGATTGCAAGCCAGTGTCTCTGGGAAGAAGGAAATAAAAAAGCCCGGGTGTTTTCACAGTCCGGGCTCATTCCTAAAGTGTAGTTTGTTTTCTTTCTAATCGTCGAATTGAGTGATTAAAACGGTTAGCGCTACACGGGTGTGGCCGGACAAATGGGCACAACACGTTCCCATTGGATTTTCATTTTGAAAACCCAACATGAGTCGTTCTCTGATCTGTCGGAGGTGTAGCATTACGAAATAAGGAAGGATGTTTGATCGCGGATGGGATGATTTCTGTCAACGGGTAAATCGGATTGCGGAAATATTATTGTATCACTATACGTTGATGGAATCGAAGGAGGATCGCGCGAGTCGGAACGGATTCAGATCCAGTGCCTTTGTTGGAGTCCCGGATTTATCCGGAATCATGCTGCCTCTCGGAGGGCCGCAGACCGATCCAACGCACTCCGGCTAAAGCCGGTGCTCCAACCTCGCCCAATGCGGCATCCCGCTTGAGTACCGAATTTATCCGGGATCATCCTGCCTCTCAGAGAGCCCTTGCATTCCCGAGGATTAAAGTAGCCGGGTTGGTTCCCCGCCCGGCTCCGCACCGCTATGCTGAATGATTGACCGGATTTGATCTAATCGAGATTTCCGAAATGGCGTAGGAGCTGGAAGCTCCCGCTACGGTTTGGATCAACGGAGCCCATATCGTAGTTCGGAGCTTCCAGCTCCCGAACAAAGGTCCGAGATGTCGGGGACATCCTGCGATATCATAGAAATCGGATTCTCCTCCTGCGATTGTATCGTTATTCGCGGGCCTTTGTTGGAGTACCGGATTTATCCGGAATTATGCTGCCTCTCAGAGGGCCTTTCCAGCGCATTCCGGATAAAGCCGGTACTCCAACCCTTTCATAGGCGCTCTATTTGTGGGCCTTTTCGGGACGGTCTTTCCCAGTTCCTATTCCTTCTTCCGGGAGATCCCGCAGCCCAGTGCTCCCAGGAGGATAAAGGCAACCAGCGCGATCCACCAACTGCCTTCGTCTGCGGGTTGGCGGGTGGGTTCGGTTTGGAAGCTTACGTATAGTTCGGCCCAGGGATCTACGGCGACTACGCGCTGGAGGCGGATGAACTGGGTGGCTGCGGGCACGGTGAGGTCGAACTGGGCGGGCGAGGGAAGGGCCGCGTTCTGTTGTTCGATCAATTGTTGGACAACAGCGGCGAGGCCTTCTGCCGATTGGGCGGACTGGACGGGGATGGCTCCGCTTTGGTTCTCCATTTGGGCCATGGCGTTGACGTTGCCAGAGACGTTGGCGACTTTGGAACGCCGTTGGTTGAGGCCGGAGAGGGCTTGCTGTTTGCGCACCTCGTTCCACTGGACGAGGGCATCGGCGTTGAAGCTGGCGTCGTTGAGCGAGAGGTTGTAGGCGGACTCGAAGGCCCGGTTGGCGTCTTGGGTCTTCCCTTGCTGAAGTAGCGAGTTCCCGAGACCGTAGAGTTCCCGGGCCGAATCGATGTTGTTGTCCGTAATTGTCTGGTTTGGCATTACCCCCGGGTGGTCGGGATGCTGGGTCACGATACCGGCGAGGTTCAGGGTGGTCTCAAGCGTGTCCATGGGCACCCGCCACTCCTGGGGCGCGTGAACCAGCCACTCGATGTTTTCGAGGGGGAGGCCTAGATCCGGAAGAGATAGGTTTTGGGTCTCGGTGGAAGTCCGCGAGAGCGGGTGGTCACGCGTGGCGGTGATTAGGCGAACCTCTGTTTCCGCGCCGGGGACTGAGCTCTTCGCCAGTGGAATGAGGATCTCATCGCCATCTTCCCAGAGGCGCACGTTCTGCCCGTTGACGAAGGCGGACCAGAGAGTCGTCTCCTCCTGAATACGGATCGGGAGATAGCGCTGACTCTGGGTTTGCAGGCGAACGACAGTCTCCGTGAGGGTGATCCCCGTCTCGGCGAGGATGCTGCGGGCGTTGACGGCGAGGACGCGGGCTTTGAGAAGAGACTCCGATTCGCCGAGATTGCGGACGGTGAAGTGGATGGGCTGTCCGGGTTCGGTGAGGCGGAAGACCAGCCCGGAGGCGGGGGCCTGGGTCCGGCCGCGAAGACGCTCGGGAATGTTGGTCCAGAGCGCACGGTTGTTCTCGGCCGACGGATCCGGGGTGAGGTCGAGTCTTGGGTTCGTGAATACGGAGGCGTAAGCGGTGGATCGGTCGGAGTTCTGGAGGTAGGGGAGGTCTAGGGCCCAGTCCTCGTTTTCCGGAACCGCTTCCGTGAAGTAATGAACCGTGAGGGAAGAGGTGCCGATAATGCGGCGGTCAAAAACAACTTTCCAGATCGACGGATCGTCGGGGCTCTCTTGGCGGAAGTGCGAAAGGTGGGGATGCTCGACGACGAGGGAGCTGTGGTCTTTCGGGACGGTGAGCAGGAGTTCTTTGACCCCGGCATTCTCAATGTCGAGGGCGAAGACGGTTCGGTGTTCGACGCGGCTCGAGTCGACGGTGACGCGGGCAAGACTTTGGGTTTCGATCCACGGACTGAGTTTCTCGATCGAATAAGACGCTTGCCAATCTTTAGAGAGGAGCCGGATCAGGTGTCCGCCCGGTTTGCGGATGCCCTGACTCTGGGGGTCAACCTGAAGGGCGGCGCTCTGCAGGTCGACCGTGACCTTGAGCCCCAGCTCGGGGGAGATCTGGTAAAGGCCGGACTCGCGGGCAACCCGGTCGAACCGAATGGCGGGGAGCGGTCCGTCTTTGAGTCGGTCGGCCCCCGGGCCGCTGAAGGTGAGCGCGAGCTGGAGTTTGCCGAGGACTTTTTGCTGGAAATGGAGAATGATCTCGAGACCGTCCTCCGTGGCGTCCTTGGTCCAGTAGGCGAGGTTTGTCGCGGAAATGTTTTCGACATCGAAGGGTGCCGGGACCGCAAAGCGCATGGAGAAGAGTCCGGCCTTCTCAACGGTCGCGGTTCCCTGGAAGCTGAGGAGGGTCCGGTCCTCGCCGAGCGAGAGGTTTTGGCGGGATTCGATGTGGATCTCCGTCTCGACTCCGCGGGCGGTGAAGGTGAGCGAGGGCTCGTCCTTCCCGAACCGGAAGCGTTCGCGGACGCTGAGAGTCTCCCCCACAATTTGCACGAGGGATGGATCAATTGCGCTGTCATTGCCGCCCGGCGACATCGCCGTCGGCGTCACTCCCGTCACTTCGACCTCGGAGGGCGTGGCGAGGAGAACGGAGCCGAGAGACGATTCCACGTCGGCGACGCGAGGGATTTCAAGAATGGTCTCGTAGGGGAGGTTGGATTTCACCATCTCGGTCACGACCCGGATGGTAAACGGTGCCGACACCGGTTCGGAGGTGAGGATTTGCAGCATTCCTGTCTCGGGATTGAATTGCCATGTGTGGCCGCGGTTCGCCTCGACGTGGGTGACGATTTGCGATTCGGGGATGTTGATGGAGAAGGCCGAGGACTGTCCTTGGGCGAAGGAGAGATTGAAGCGATGCTCTCCGATGACGACGCCACTGATCGGGACGTAGACGTGTTTCGATTCGCTGAAGAAACGTAGGGGCTCTTTGGCCGGATCGCGCTTCGCGGGGGCCCAAGAGAGATCGGGGAGGGTGCCGACCCGGAAACTCAGTTCGAGGCTTTGGCCGTCGTCGCTTTCTCGGATATCGACTGCCTCTTTCGACTCGAGGGTGATGCGTTCCAATTGCTTGCCGTGGAGGATGGCTTTCTGGATCAAGGCGGGTCCGACGGCGAGGGTTACGGTGCGGGAGTTGCCGTCGACCTGAGGTTCCCAGAGCGCTTCCATCCGGATTGAATGGGTGCCGTCACTCTTGGCCCGGGCGAGCAGAGCGCCCTCCGTTGTGCGGACCAGTTCAATGGCGTCCGCTTCATAATCAATGGCAGTTACCCGGGTTCCGGCCGGGGCGAGCGCCAGGGTTTCTCCGGTGGTGGCCTTCCACTCGATCCGGGTCTCTCCGGACAGGCGGTTCGCCTGCAGCGTCAGGTCGTGGGTGATGCTCTCGGCTTGAGCGGCCGATAGGTCGGGCGGGTTTCCGACTCCGAGTGCGATTAGGGCGAGCAGGACGGAAGCCTTTCCTCTGCCAGCCCAACGGAAACGTCCGGCAACGAGAATTTGGGCCACCACCGCAATGACTCCGATCCAGAGGAGGGGCCAGCTTGCCGGGAAGGAGGTGGCGGAGGCGAAAAAGATGAGGGCGAGCCCGGCGGAGGAGAGGGCGAGGGCCGCAGGGCGGTTGCGACGAAGCGCAAAGGCTCCGGCGAGAAGGACGACGCCTGCAACGAGCCATGGGATGCTCGGGTGGAATCCCCGGGAACCGTCTGGTTCGGTCAAGACCACGGTGGCGTGGATCGACTCGGCGGCGGGGAGAACTTTTCCGCTGAACTCAAGCTGCTCGGGGAGAGGGGTCGGGTGACCCTGAACCAGATTCGTCTCGAGGGCGAGGATGGCCCCGAGGAAGGCAATGAAGGCACAGGTGCAGATCGCGATGCCGATGAGGAACCGCTTCCACCAGAAGGGGACTCGGATGGCGAGCCGCACCAGGAGGACCATTCCCATGATGCCGATCCCGAAGAGGAGGAGTCCGATGGCGAAGACGAAGCCCTGCAGGGAAAGAGGTTGCGGCAAGTTGATCGGGTCGAGGAGGCCGTCTTGGAAGGCGGGCACTACGGATCCGTCGGCCCGGACCGTCCAGGTGAAGTCCTGAACCGGGGCGGGAAAGACGGGGAGGGAGATTTGCATCTTCGAGGAGGGATCGCCGGGGTTGGCGGTGGTCAGCGATACGAGAAGGGTTCCATCGGGTCCGGTCGTGGCGGGCAGGGGGATCAAAGTGCGGCTGCCGTCGGTCACCGGAGTGACGGCTTGACCGGCCACGCGGGTTTCCCAGATCCGGGATCCTTCCGGGGTTTCGAGGGCGAGGTAAGGTCGCTGAATGCTGCGCAGGGTCAGGTCCAGCTCGGTGATGAGTTCGCCGTTGGGGTTGATTCGGGTCTGGGCCTGAAGGCTTTCGATGTTCTGCTGGATCGATTCGATACCGGGAAGGGATCGGAGTGCCACCGAGAGCTCCGGATTCTCGTTCTCGTAGCGGAAGGCGGCGATCAGTGGAGAGGAATATAAAAGACGCCATTCCTCGGGAAGATCCCGTGCTTCGATCCGGGTGAGGGTTCCGGATTTTTCCTGCCGTGCGATTTCGAACGGGAAGTGGGAGACGAAGGCCAGGAATCCCTGCTCGTCAGCCTTGAGAAGAGGAGTGGGTCCGGTCGTGGGAAAGAGGGTGTCGCGAGTGATCGGGGATTCGTACGTGGCGAGGATGGTAAACGCTCCGGAAAGCGGGGATTGGAACCGTAGGGTCGCCGTCCGGTCTTTGAGGGTCCAGCTGCGGAGGCCTTCTCCCTGGAAGTCCGGATTATCGTAGCCCGCGGGCAATTCGAATTGAAGTTCGGTCAATGGGGCTCCGGTCACCGCGAAGTTGAAGATCGCACTGCCATAGAGCGTTTCTTCGGCCAGAGTCAGGAGGCGGAAGGTGTCGAGGCGGATGGATTGCTCGACTGCGGAGAGTGAGGCGGAAAGAGTCCAATCCTCTTGTTGCATGCGCCAGGCGAAGGAGGCGCGGTCCTGAAACCGGGGAAGGAAAGCGGAAGCGATCTCGGTGAGGTTCTCGGTTTGGTCGATCTGGATGCGGATGCCTTCCACCGTGCCGAGTCCGACGAACCCGCGCACCAGGTTTGCATCCGGGATGGTCACGGGATGGACGGCGAGTGGGCGCGGTTCGAAGGAGCCGGGGCGTTCCATCTCGATCCCGAAGGCGGTGCGTCCTTTGATTTCGCCGTTCAGGTAGATCTGGATGAGGTTTTTCCCGTTTTCCTCGATCAGCTGGTAATCCTTCACGTCTCCGCCGGAAACGGAGAGAACCATGAAATCCTCGGGGATCTCGATGGGAATCGTAGAAACCGCGGCCTCGCGGATCTCCACGTCGAAGTCCGCGGAGAGGTGGATTCCGGAAAAGTCGGTTTCATAGAGAATTACGACGGATTGGAAAAGTTCCGGAGTGACCGCTTCGGCCCGAAGGGAAAGGCTGTAGTCGGCGGATCCGTGGCGGAAGGCGATCGCGGGACGATTGCCGGGCGAATTGCTGAAATCGAAGCGGGCCGAGGGAAAGAGGTTGGGCGCGACCTGGAGAAGGCCGTTGGTTCCGGCGATATCGATCTTGGTTTCAGCGTCGAAGTCGATCCGAAGGAAACCGCTGAAGCGCTGAGCTCCCACGGGCGAAAGGCGGGTGGGCTCGACCTCGACGGGAAAGGCGCTGAGGATCTCCATCATCTTTGCCCGGAGGAGAAATTGTCCGCTTTGCGCCTCGGAGAACTGAACGAGGATCTCGCGGGTGCCATCTCCGGTATCGCGAACCGACCAGTCACGAATGGAGGGTCCGGTTAGGTCGAGAATGTCGGCGGGGCCGTCCACGTTGAGGCGAACGTCCTGCATTGCCCCTTGCGTGAGGGAGTAGGCGAAGCGGGTATCCTGCTCGAGCGCACCCTTGGCTACGGTGATGGTAGTCGCGCCATCGACGGTGAAAAACTTTTTCGCGCTGGTGTTGCCGGCGCCGCGGGTCCAGTTCATCCGAACCGTGCCTTCGCGGTCGAGGGGGAAACTTTCGGTGGATTCCGATTCCGTAAGGAGGCGCGTCACTCCGGCGACCGTCAACACCAGTCGCTCATCCGACTGGTTGACCGCTTCGAAATGGCGGACCGTTCCCTCGGCTGGGGTAAAGGCGAGCGAGCCGCCATCGACGCTTTCCTGGACCTTGACGGTGAATGGAAGCTCGACCGCATAGCTTCCGGCGCGGGGAAACTTGAGCCGGACATTACCCGGAGAGGCCTGGATCGTGTAGTCGTCCGTATCCGGGGCTTCGGAGAGGGCGATGGCACCGCGGAGAAGGGGCAGCTCGACTCCATCGTCGGAATGGACGGTGATCGTTCCGCTCCAGAGATGACGGGGGCCGGACGGAGTGAATTCCGTGCGGAGGGTATAGTTCTCGATGGTGAAAGGATTGATGGGAACCTGTCGGGCGGATGCCGAGAGTTCGTAGGGAAACCCGTCGAGAGCGAATGATGCGTAATGGACGGTCGGGTTCTCTAGGGAGCGGACGTTGTTGCCTGCTTGAAATTGAAGGCCGATTCCGGGTGGAGTGTGGAACTCGACCGAAGCTCTAGAGAGCCCTTCGAAAAGTGGGGAGATCTGGAGAAACTTCGCCGATTCCCAGGGGAGCGACTGCTCGTGGGAGGTGAGGATCTCGATGGTTCTACCTTCGGGAGTTTGTGAGGGGGAGAAGGCGAGTCCGAGAGTTGCACCATCCTCCTTTTGCTGGAGACCCCAACCGCGCAAGTCCGCCCCGCGCACCTCGCGGATGGACTCGGTGTTTTTAAGTTGGAGGTAAACGAGGGTCAGCGGAGTCGCGATGGGCTCCAGAGTCACCTTCCAGTTGCCGGTGGTCTTTTCGGCTCCGACGGTGATGGTGCCGTGGATACGAGTCGCGATCTTTCCGTTGTGGGGAGTCTCGGCGGGGTCGAACTCTCCGTGGATGACGAAGCTTCCCGAACGGCCTTCGGGTTGCTGGATCGGCGTCGCCGTCTCGGCGGAGTGAGCCAGATGCGAAAGAAGGAGGAGCGGGAGGAGGAGGGCTTTAGTCATGTTCATGGGAGGAAATTCGCGTTGCGGATCATATTGGCCAGAGTTTCGATCTCGGCAGGGTAGTTGAAAAAGGATTGGGCCTGTTGGGTCCACGCGAGGAGTTGGGCCCTGTCGATTGCAGAAAACCGATTGGTATTCTGCAGCTTGTCCGCGAAAATGGCGGCGGCCGTGCTCAGTTGGAGGCGGGCCGAGGCGGAATCGATCTCCGGCCAGACCGGTGGATTGGGGATGATCCAGGAGCGCTCTTCGACGGTGATTTGTTCGGACTGATCTTCGTTTGTTGAGGATCGACCTCCCGGAGGGGAGAACGAAATGTTGTTGTCGGTCACATTCCAGTGGTAACCGGTTTGTTGTGACATGATGTCGAGAATACGGATTGCAGGAAGGTTTCGAACGGAGAAGTTTACCTGACGATCTTCCGGTGCCGCACTGACCACAATGCTGACGCCCATGGAATTGTCGGAGTTGTTCTCCGCTATTAGGTCCGTGAGAGCTTGGGCGGCTGTCGGCAGGCTTGTCCCCAGAAAAGTGGCGCGGGGGATGACGACGGATTCGAGTTGTTCCAGAATGCGTTCGGTTTCCGCACTGGGAGGGGCGGGAGGCTCCTCCATTTTGAATCGCACACGGGCGGTTCCCAATGGGCCGGATCCATTCGGTTTCAGCTCGACCAAATAGAGGGCGTTGCCGGTTTCTTCGGCGGCCATCTCGGCGGCGTCGACGGCATCGTTGCGGAAGTCCTCTTTGTTCAGAAGATGGGTGTCGTAGCCGATGAGGCGGAAACGCTGGACCCGGTCCGGATTCCACTCGACCTGGACTTTGACATCCCGGGCAACCGATTGGAGAGAGCTCGAAAGGGCCTGAGCGAAGAGGGCTCCGGCATCCTCCGGCGAGTTGAGGAAGGCGTATTGGCCGTCGCCGTTGCGGGCGAGTTCGGAGAGGAGGGGGTCGTTGAGGTTTTCCCAGCCGATCCCGAACCCATCGAAGGCGATCCCCTGATTGCGGAACTTTTCGATCATCGCGACGAGCTGATCGGCTTCGGTCTGGCCGAGGTTGGCGATGCCGTCGGAGAGGAGAATGACCCGGTTTTCGTAGGCGGGCTGGTAATACCGTGCTGCCATCTCATAGGCGGTTGTCAGTCCGTTTTCCAGATTCGTCCCTCCCTCGGGGGCCGAGTTCAGGGCCGCCTGGATCTGGCCCGAGTTCGACGGGGAAGACTGGAGAAGGTCGACGCGGGAGTCGGTGGCAAAGGTGACGATATTGATGCGATCCTGGGGGCGGAGGCCATCCGTGAGCTTTTCAAAAGCGGCCTCAATGGTGCGCTTGCGGTCGGATCGCTGCATCGATCCGGAGTTGTCGATGGCGAAGGTGATCTGCGCGGGCTTTCCGGCCCGACTTTGGGCGGCGGTTTTCACGGCGAGACGCACCACTTTGAGATTGTGGCTGGCGGGCAGAGTCGCGGACTCGACCTCGAAGCGAACGGGTTCTCCGGAGGCGGGGGAGGGATCCCGGTAGTCAAAGGCGTTGTAGAATTCCTCCTGCCGAATCGAGACTGGATCGGGCGCGATACCCTGTTCGAGCTGGCGGGCGGCGAGCTGAAAGGAAACGTCGGCTACGTTCAGGGAGAAGGTGGAGAAATTATCCTCTTCGGTGTCGGTGAAGGTGGCTGCCGGGGGAGGCGCGGGACGTTTTACTGGCTTTGGTGCAGGCTTGGGTTTAGGCGCGACTTCGCGCTTCTTTAATTCGTCCGTTTCGCTGGCGAAGCTATTTTCGAAGCCATCGTATTCGTCTCCGTATATCTCTCTCCTCAAATTCGGCTCGATCCTGAGACCGTCCATTTTGGCTGTTTCTTCGGTGCTTGGATATGCGGATTCACCCCTGAAACGGTACATTTGATTGCCCCTTGAGCTCGAGTTGTCGAAGTCTCGAGCTACGTCGCTGCTAGCCATTTCGTAGTCTGCGGTTAACGATCCGGATTGCTTTGAATCGGTTTCCGAGAGGGAGGAACTACGGGAATGGGTGACTTGGCCGGGAGTTTCGTCGGCGAACAATTGGCCCATCAGGGGCAAGTCGCCCCCGAGACGGTCTACTTTGGCCTTTTCTCCGGCGAAGGAGGTTTGGCTGCGGGCGGGTTGAGGCGAAGTTTGTGGGCGGTGTGGAGCCGCGAACGGATCGTCCATGGGGGCGCTCGGTTGTACATATCCACTGGCAGCACCTAAGCTGAAGCCGCCGAAGTCCCGGGCTCTGTCGCTTTTGGCCATATCGAATTCTGCGGTCAACGATCCGGATGACAGTGAATCGGCTTCCGATCGGGAGGAACCCCAAGAACGGGTGACTTGGCCGAGAGCTTCGTTGCGGGTGGATTCGCGTTGAAGATCTCCGTACGTTTTCACGAATTCCTCGTAGCTGATGGAGCCGGTCGGAGAGGCAGCTGGAGGTTGTGGGGACTGAGGGGCAGCGGGGGGCGCTGAAGCACCCCCCCTACGGTCACTTCGGGTGGGAGCGGTGGTGACGGTGGGGGCGGATCCTGAACCGGCGATTGGGCCTCGGGTTTCGGCGGGGGGTTCGGACTCCGGGGAAGCGTTGAGAATATTATAGCTAGCGTCCCGAACCTCTAATCCAGGGGCTAAATCTTCCTCGAAAAGAGTGGACGAGTCTGCGATCACGGGAGAGGCATTGGGACTCTCGGGGGAAGGGCCGGACTGGGGGCGCATGAAGGAGGAGCCGGGAGCTTGGCGATTGCCTGTAGTTTCACCTTCAAAGCTTCCCGTTACGTTGAATTCCTCGAATTCGAATTGGGGGGACTCAGGGGCAGGGGGTGGCGCTGAAGCAACCCCCTTACGGAGATCTTCCTCTCTGGGTTCGGGAGGCTGAGAGACCGTGGAGGACGTCGTAGTAATCCCCGAGCTGAGGTCGTGGTCAGTGTCCTCAAAAAGGGCTGGTTTGGGTTTGATCGGATTGCTTTCCTGGACTCGGTCGAGTGAGGGAAAGAGGAGAAAGAGGAGGATGAGTCCGGCGGCGATCCCGCTTCCGACCGAGGAAATGCCGCGGAGGGAACGCAGCCAGATCGGGACCGGACTGGATCGGGGTGCCTCCGTATTGGAGGGAACGCCATGGACCTCGGCGAGGAGGTGGGCGGTTTCGACCAGCTTCTTGCGTCGTTCGAGAAGTGTCGGGTCCTGGGCAAAGGCCTCGCGGAGTTCTTTTTCCTCCTGTCGGGTGGTTTCTCCCAGAATGGAACGGAGGATGAGATCGTCGATGGGTTCCGGATCGTTCATTGTGAGCCTCCTTCGTTTTGAGCCTCGGCATGGAGTTGCTGGAGGGTGCGGCAGAGGATGAAGCCAACATTGGAAGCGGAGAGTTTCATGCGCTTGCCCATTTCCTTGTAGGACGCCCCTTCCTCGAATTTGAGCCGGAGGAGTTCCCGTTCCCGGTCGCCGAGGCCGGCGAGGAGGGATTCCAGGCGTTCCAATCGTTCCAGATGCTCCAGCCGTTGGTCGGGTCGCGTCGAGGGGTCGTCGTTGTCCGCCCGGACGGATTCGTCGAACGGGACGGTATGGCGATGCCTCCGAATTTCGTTGAGAGCGAGATTGCGGGCCGTGCGGTGAAGCCAGGCGAGAGGATGGCGGACGGG
Source organism: Puniceicoccus vermicola (assembly GCF_014230055.1). NCBI lineage: Bacteria > Pseudomonadati > Verrucomicrobiota > Opitutia > Puniceicoccales > Puniceicoccaceae > Puniceicoccus > Puniceicoccus vermicola. The sequence continues at coordinate 145,063 of NZ_JACHVA010000046.1, forward strand.
ATTTTTCTCCTTTTCGAGCCGGATGGCGGATTCCTGAACCACATCTTCGGCCCCGGCATCGTCGAGATATTGGCAGACATAGCGATGAAGGCGCGGACGCCAGTCCTCGGGAAGAGCGGGAGAGCTCTTCGGGTCCTGAGGTTTTTCTTCAACATCGGCGGAAGAGTTCATGCGGATTCCCGATCGATTTCTCGACCGCAGTTCGGATAGGGCTCGGGGATCATGCTCACAATAATCTGGTCGTTACGCCGCGTGAGACACACGAACTTCTCTTTTATTAGAAAAAATCTGAAATTCGAGACGGAATTTCGGAATTCGGAGCGCAAATGACCAAGCCGAAAGCACTGAGATTTCTCCTGCTTCGTTGGCAGCTTCGCAGAACACGTCTAGCTCTCCTCTGGCACGGAATCACAAAAAAAGCCCCGGAGCGGGCGGCTCCGGGGCTTGATTAGATGAGTTTGACGATTCGCGTATTAGCGTCTGTCGAAGTCGTTCTCCGTCTTGTCAGTGTGGTTCATCCTGAGCGGTTCGAGTCGGCTCGATGCGATGAGGTTGCTGCTGCCTCGGTGTTTCGATTACTCCGGTTGGGCCGAATCGGTTGAATGAGATGGGAGATCTCTTTTAAGAACGGGCTTAGTTGGAGATCGGAATCGTGAGGAGAGGGGTTTGGCTCATAGCGTCCCCGGTTTCCAAAGCAAACATCTGGCTGAGAATCGTGAAGCTGGCTTTGGTATCGAGGTCTGAGTTCGGGATGGAATACCAGTTGCCGCGATAGTGGGTGCTGACATAGGCATCCGATGGGCGGGAGGAATCGACCTGGACTTTGAAGAGGTCGAGGAGAACCTGATTCCAGTCGAAAGCGGATCCGTCCGCATTCAATGTGCGGGTTACCCATCCGTCTTTGACGTGCTCTGCGGGGGCCTCCACCCCTTGGGAGAGGTAATAGAAAACTCCGAGAAGCGACCGAGTGTTGATGATGATCTCACCGGTGTTCTCCTGCCGAATCGAAGCCGTGCCCGCGAAAACGGGGTACTCGTTCAGCGCGGGATCGAGGCCGAGCAGTTCCCGGATCTCGTCCGCCTCAGCTGAGGCGCCGCTTTGGGGTAGGTAAAGAGCGGGGCCGCCTTCATTCTCCCCGGATGACCCCTTCCCTAATTGCATCATGCTTGTCTTTTGAAGTTCAAACATGAGGGCGGAAACTCGATTGAATTCGACATAGGTAGCCGCTTCCTTGGGGGTGGGGCCGGAAGCTCCGGGGGCATTGTCGACCCCGTTGACTCGCTGCACGACCATTCGACCGACAGCATCGATACTCCATCCCGAGTTGAAGAGGAGGGATATGGTCTGGAAGGATACCGGTTGGAGTAGTCTTGAGACGAAATCTTCGCCCTGTAGCGGCGTAAAGGCGATGGTGGGACGTTCGCTGAAACTCACGCCAGCGCCGGCGTTTAGAACGTCCGTGCCGTCTCCGCTCAGAGGGAACGCTCCTCCGATGGAGGCGTTGGTGTTGAAATCGAACTGGGCGGTGAAGGAGGAGGCCTCCATGAAGTAGGGCGTGTCCCGATACTTGAGCCGGACCAGATTGAGGAGCAATTGCTCATCGGCAGTCTTCTGAAGGGCCGTATTGTATCCGTTCGCGGAGCCCTGATACGTCGAGGGAGGCATGGTCATGCAGCCGCTGAGCGCAGCGGCGCATAATGCGGAAAGTGCGATCTGGAGTGCGTTTCTCATTTTGTTGTCTCAGTTGATTTTCTTGTTGAAGTTTCCCCTCAATTGCTCGTCTTTGAGGACATCACTGTGGGGTGGTTCTTCAGTTGCCCGCCAGATCTCAAAGTTATGGAGGTTTCCGGCAATGATTTTTCGATGAGCGACATCATAAGTTGACAAGTGACATCGGAAGGGCTGAAAGGACTCCTGTGAATCAACGAGAAGAGCGGCGAGCCTCTGCCGGGCAGATTGTGGAGGAAGGGGAATTCCTGCGTCGATGCGGGAGCCTGCTTCTGGGGTTGCCAGCCGACAAAGCGATTAACCGCATCCTCGCTTTGCTGGGCAGGGCGCATCGCTCGGATCGCGCCTGGTTAATTCGATACAATCAAGATTTTACCCATTTCTGGAACACTCACGAGTGGGCCCGATCGGGATCGAGCGAGCATGTGGTGGAGCTCCAGGGGATTCCGGTGGAGATGGGAGCTTGGATGCATGAGACTTTGCTCAAGAATAAGGCGGTTTACATTCAAGACTCGAAGCGGATGCCGCGCCGTGCCAAGGCCCTGCAGTCTGAGTTCATGAGGCAGAGCATTCGGTCTCTGCTCTCGGTGCCAGTTTTTTACAGGGGCAAGTTGATGCTTCAGATCGGCTATGACACCACGACCCACGAAGGCGATTGGTCGGAGGAGGAGATTTGGCTACTGCGGGAGGTGGGGAGGTTGTTTGCTTTGCGGCTTTTTGCGGATTCGGCTCCGCCAGCTTTTCAGCCGGATGTAGAGGAGAAGGAGGACGCTTCGATTCATTTGCAGGAGAGCTCGGTTCATCGGAGGATCATGCTGGATCAGGTCACCCATATCACGGCAGATGGTGACTACAGTCGGATGAATTTTCTGAATGCTCCCAGTGCATCCGATAACCGAAGTCTGCGGTATTGGGAGAGCGCGCTTTCGCCAAGGCGCTTCGTTCGCATCAGTCGTTCGGTCATCGTTAACTGCAGTCGGATTCAGAGCTTGGATCGACGTGGCGGAATCTGGAGGCTTCAGCTCCGCGGCCTTGCCGAGCCGCTCACCGTCGGCAGAAGCTACCGCGCTGATCTCAAGCACCGGCTGGAGTCATAAACGTTCGGGCGGGGCGGCTCGCCTGTGGACTGGGACGGGGTTTCGCCGCAAAAAGGCGCAGAAGCTCGCAGAAAAGAGGAAGGCCAACTGATTCGTGAGGATCCACTGTCATAGGTGCGTGAGTCCTGAGTAGGTAGATCCAAAGTAGTGAGAGCTTCCAGCTCTCTCTTCCTGCGCAAATCGAGAGCAAGGATGCTCTCGCTACTTTCTCCTCTCCACTGCAAAAGACCTTCCGGGCAATCCACCAAGGTAGTGAGAGCTTCCAGCTCTCTCACCGCGTAAGATAGGCCGATGCGGAGCTCCGTCTCTACCATGCGATGAGTCGTCCTCGCAAAGGGGCGGCTAATGTCTTCAGACGCCGAAAGTTCATCGAAACTGCGGAGCCTCAACGGGTCGCGCAGCTGAAGCTGAGCGACTACTTGGGGGAAATCTCCCCAACAATGTTGTCCGGTTTCGGACCGTTTCCGTCTTGAGGAGTCCCTTGGCGTTGGGCGCGATCAAAGCTGAAGTCATGGCACACTGGAAACGGGTAGGTTTTTTAGTGTCGCGCCGTAGTATGGCCCGATGCCGGAGAAATTTTTGCCAAATCGTGGACAGGAGGGATCCCATGCTTTGGGCTTTCGATTCAGGAGACCTCGAGCCTTCCGCGTAATGACGGGACTCCCGAAATGTAAAAGAGTTTCCTGAATCGTCTTGTGAATTCAGAGCACTCTCTTTTTCATCGGGATTCCATGGTTGTAAGTTCTCATGTTCTCCTCCGTCTGTTATTGATTTTGGCTTTGCCTCTGATGGCGGTAGGGATGGTAAGGGTCGAAACCGGAGGTGGTGCGACGATGACCGGCGAGATTCTCGCGGAGAAGGAAGATCGGGTGGTCCTCGACCTCGGCTTTGAGGTGATCAGCATTCCACGGGAGGTCATTGTCCGGATCGTGGAGGAAGAAACGGAGGAGCCGGTGCTGCGAAGTTCGGGGGACCTTTATCGGGTGGCCGAGGGGGCGCAGACATTGCCTTTGCGGACCTTGGTCGATCGTCTCGGGCCGGCGGTGGTCATGGTGCGGACGCCGACGGGGCTCGGGTCGGGATTTTTTATCAACCCGGAGGGGTATGTCGTGACCAATGACCATGTCATCGCGGGGGAGCACGAGATCACCATTACCGTTTTCGAACAATCGGGATCGGGCTTGCGGAAGGAAACTTTTGAAAACGTGGCGATCGTCGCCTCGAGCCCGGAGATGGACATAGCTTTACTCTCGGTCGCCGGGGAGCCGGGGCGGGTCTTCGAAACCGTGCCTCTGGGAGATTCGGCGGATTTGCGCGCCGGTCAGTCTGTCTTCGCGATTGGGAGCCCCCTGGGCCTCGAGCGGTCGGTTTCGGAGGGGATTATTTCGATTGCCAATCGGCCGATCAATGGTCGGTTGCATATCCAGACGACGACCCAGATCAGTCCGGGGAATTCCGGGGGGCCGCTCTTTAATCTGCAGGGAGAGGTCGTCGGCGTGAACAATATGAAGGTCGTGGCCATGGGGGCGGAAGGTCTGGGCTTTGCGATCCCGGCCAACGTTTTGAAATTCTTCCTCAAGAACCGTGACGCCTTTGCCTTCGACCCGACCAACCCGAATGCCGGCTTCCGTTATCCATCTCCGCCCTCTGCCTCCGACGAATCTCCCGAAGAAGAAGGATCCTGAGGGAGGAGGAATCTTCGCGCTTACTGTCTGTTTATCCGTATTTTTTAGCTTATGAAAACCTTCCGTCTCTCAAAACTTTTTCCGTCTCTTCTGTTGGGGAGTGTTCTGCTCACGGCTGCAGAGGGGGCCGCTTCCGATCGGGTTGATCTCGCTGAGTTCTTGGATGAAGATTCCACGTTCCTGTTTCTGGTCCGCGATATGCCGGAATTGGAAAGCGGATTCAGCGAGAGTGCTTTTGGCGAGCTCATGGAAAATGAAGATCTGCGCCAATTTCTCTCCTCCATAGTCGACCGCGACGTGGACGCGGAGATGGACGAGTCCGCAGATGGAGGAAAGCCGGAGGGTCTCTTCGGAGATGTGGCGAAGGAGCAGTGGGAACAGTATGGGCATCTCTTCGACGGAGCTCTTGCCTTCGGATTGACCGCTCCTTCTTTTGATGGGAAGAATTTCGAGGAATGGAGTCCAGATAAGGGCGGCCATTTTTTCATCCTCGGGGAGTTCGCGGGGACGGAGGAAGACTTTTCGGAATTTCTCGATCCGTGGAGCGATGAGCGCCCCGAGAACCTTCTGCCGGGTCAGGAGCCGTATCTCTATGATGAAGATTTCATGGGATACACCCTGCATGTGGAGGAGGTGCTGAACGAGGAGGGAGCTTTGGTTCGGCGCAATGGCTGGGCATTGGTTGATGGGATCCTCGTATTGGCCGAGCCGATGGAGAGCCTTCGCGATGTGGTGGCCCGCATCGCCGATCCGTCCGAGGGGGGCGGGATCGGGCAGTCGGACCGTTTCCTCGATGTGAAAGACCGAGCCGGTGACGGTGATGTTTTGCTGTATCTCGACCTTGAAGAGCTGGCACGGATCATGGGGAAGGGAATGGAGATCGGTATGAATCGGAGTTTGGCCGAGGGCGGTAACCCCTTGGGCATTGAGCCGGCGAAAGTGGTCGAAGCGATCGGTTTGGGGGCTCTCGATTCCCTCCATCTCTCGGTGAACTTCGGGGCGGAGGAATCCGTAGTCCGGGGAGGCTTGTCCTACAGCGAGAAGAAAGGGGTGCTCAATTTGCTGTCCTATGGCGAGGGCCCGATTCCCTATTCGTCCTTGCCTCCCGAGGATGCGGTTTCTTCCAGTGTGGGCCGAGTCCGTTGGAATGAGGTTTGGAGTGGGATTAAAGAGATGCTGGGAGAGATTAGCCCGAATCTTACGATCATGCTGGAGATGACCCGGAAAAATTTCGAAAGAACGACGGGTGTGGATTTTGAAAGGAGCCTGATCGGAGCCTTGGGGGAGGAGACGGTGACCTACGCCACTCTCCGCGAGACTTCCGATCCCGAGGGCGACGATCTGATGCTTCTGGATTCGGTCATTGCCATTCAATTACGGGACCCGAATGGATTTAATCTGGCGATTGAAGGGGTGAAGGGGATGTTTGGCCTCGACGCCTTTTTTGAAGAAACGAATTTCGGGGGCGCGACCATTTTTACTTCCGCGCAAGCGATGCCGGGAGATCCCGAGAGCTACGTGTCCTATGCACTGACGGGGGACTACTTTCTCTTTGCAACGGGGAAGGGTGGGCTTCTGCAGGATGCGGTCTCCCGGATGAATGGGCGGGATTCCGGTTTCTGGAATCGCCCCGACGTGCAGGAGGTCGTCGCCGAGTTACCTCCGGAAGCGGTGGGCGCCAGTTATTCGGACCTCGGTTTGTTGCTCGGCAATATGATTGATGTGGCGATCGCTGTTCGATCTCAGGATCCTGAGGCCGAAGAAATCCCTGAGGGAGTTCGTAATCTCTCGAAGGGAGATCTTTTTCCTCACTTTGTGATTACGGGACAAGTGCCGGATGAGGATGGGTTCTTTTTCGAGAGCCTTATTCTACCCATGGAAAGGCTGGAGCAATGAGTCCGCGCCTTGTTGTCACGGCTGTCGGGTTGGGTCTCGCGGGACTCACCCTGTGGGGCGGAGATTCTCCGGAGTTGTCCGGATTTGGCCCGCCGATCGTTACCAAGCTGGACTGGGATACCCGCTCGCTGCAGGTGGGTGATATCAACGGCGATGGGGAGAAGGACCTTTTCCTAGTCAACAATGATCGAGGCCGGATCGATTTCCTCCTCCGGCAGACTGAGGGCGAGGCACCACCGCCGATGGGGCGCACGGTCCGGAAAAACCGTTGGGAGCCGGAGTTGGAGGACGCATTTTTTCGCGAGGAGAATCTGTCGACCGGATTCCCGGTTTTCGCGGTTGTGGGGGGAGATTTTAATGGCGACGGGCTCGTCGATTTTGCCTACACAGGCAGAGAGGAGCCTCTCTCGATCCGCTATCAACGGGAGGAGGGCGGATTTGAGGATGCGGTGACCTATGACCAGTTTTCGTCCCGCCCTTGGACGAGCACCGTAAAAGCGGGCGACATTGACGGAGATGGGCGGACGGATCTGATCGTTCTCGGCGAGGAGGATATACTTCTCTTTCACCAAGGAGAGGAGGGTCTGGCCGATTCTCCGGACAAGCTGCGTTTGACCGCCGACACTGCCTATGGCATCGATTTAGCCGATATTAATGGAGATGGGCGGCCCGATATCTTTTACACGGCGGGCTCTGGTGCCCGGGCGTGGAGGGTTCGGCTGCAGGAAGAATCGGGAGCCTTCGGACCCGAGCAGGCCTTCGATCTGAAAATTGGATCGGCCTATGTCTACGCCCTGCGGTCCGAAAACCTGGAGGAGCCGACGTTTGCCTACATCGCCCAGAATTCCGGTGCCATCAATCTCTTTGCGATGCGCGAACGCTCCGCTGAGTCGGCCGGTTTTGAGGAGGCGCGGCCGCGGATCTATCCGGTTTCGTCGGGGGATGCCCCGGCCGCCTATGCCTATGGAGATTTTGACGGCGACGGGTTGGGCGAGCTGGCCGTCGCAGATCCCGAGGAGTCTTCGATTTTGCTCTATCGTCAGGAGGGCGGCTGGAACTTCCAGTCCCCGCAATCCTTTCCCTCCCTGCTGGGAATTTCTGAGTTGATCGCGGTCCCGCGGGAAGGGGGAAAGGGGGACGATCTCGCGGTTTTCAGCAGCCAGGAGAATTTTGCCGGACTGAGTCGAATGACCGAAGAGGGACGTTTTGCCTTCCCGGTGCCTTTTCCGGTTGAGGGAGAAATTCAAACCCTCGCTTATGGCCGATTCGCCGAGGGCGGGCCTCCCCAACTCATCGGAGTCACCAAGAACGGCCGGGATTACAACTTGGTCGTGCTGGAGAGAGGAGGGGACCACCCCTCGGGCTTTCGCTTGGTGCGGGAAGAGTCCGTTCCCAATGTGAAGAGGTCACCAGGAGGGTTGGTTGTATTCGATTTGAATGACGATGGTCAGAAGGAGATTCTTCTTCTGGCTCCGCGGGAAGCGGCGCGGATCTTTCGTCTCGCTCCCGAAAATGAGGAAGAGGCGGACGAGGATGAGAAGGACGTTTCCAAAGAATCCGCCTTGGTGGAGATCGCCGGGGAGTCTTCGGTCCGGAAGAGTCTGCTTAATGGGCTGGATCGCAACCAGCTCGGATATGGTGATGTTGACTGGGATGGGAAGGACGAGCTCATCGTTGCGGCTCAGGGTTTCGCCCGGGCTGTTGGCCTCGATGCGGACGATCGGTTCGTCATTCTGGATCAGTTTAATGCGCGTTCCTCCGGGGACGTCGTGCGGATCCCCGTCTTGGTGGATGTCGATGGGGATGGTGAATCGGAGTTGCTTTTCTATGACAGCGAGGCCGGTGTGATGCAGCGGCTCCAGCGCGATGAGAAAGGGGTTCTCCGCTACCGGGATTCGGCGGACGTTGGCTGGCTCGAGGCGCGAGGGGTTCTCGTGAATCAGGATGATTCTGGGTCGAGCCTTTTGGTGTTGGGGTCCGATCGTTTCTGGGTCCTCCCTCTACTTGCAGGGGAGTGGGAGACGGTTCCGGTCTCTTCCTATGAGACGGATCTGTTGGATGTCTCGCCAACCGAATTGGTTTTTTCCTCTTCCGAGACGGGCCCGCCCTTTCCGGTGGTCTCCGTGGATGGTCAAGAACACGTTATTGAGCTACTCGATTGGAGTCCACCGGACGAGTGGGCGAGTCGACTGCATTTCACCGTCTTCGAGCAGAACCTTCACTACCGTGGCCGGGTGGGGGCCCCCGAGGAGCCGCGGGAAGCGCTTCTGGATGATCTGACCGGGGATGGCATTCCCGATCTTGTCATCTTGGTTCATGACCGGATCCTGATCTATCCCGGGGAGTGAGCGCTTCGCGCAGCGGCTTCATTCCGATTGCCGATGTGCCGGATGCGCGGCGCACGCATCTGTTTCACCCGGAGCGGGTTTCGGTGACGGTGGAACCGGGAGTGGCCTGGCCCGGATTCGTTCTCGAAGATCTCCGAACCGCCTGGCACTTGGCGACGCTTTGCCACGCCGTCTACCATGAGAGGCAAGCGGTGGAGGAGACGTTGCAAACCTTCGGTTGGGAATGGATCGCCCGGGTCGAGCGAGACGGTGTCCGTGCGGATTTGTTTCGCCGTGGGGAAACGATTGTCCTCAGCGGTTGTGGGACGCGTCCCCGGGAAGTGCAAAATCTTCGTCATGACTTGGATGCAGCCTGGGTCGCTCACTCGGCCGGAGGGCGGGTGCATCGGGGCTTCGCGGACGCCTGGTCGACTCTGCGCGCGGAGTTGCAGGAATTGCCCCGACCGAATGTCGTCACCGGGCACAGTCTCGGAGGCGCTCTGGCAATCCTGGCTGCGGCCGAATATCCCGAGGTTGGGGCGATGATTTTTGGCAGTCCTCGGGTAGGGGATGTGGAGTTTTCGGAGAATTTTCGAGGCAGAGAATTGATCCGCTACCAAGGACCGGCGGATGTGGTCTGCCAGCTGCCCCCGAAGAGTTTGGGGTTTTCCCATGCCGGGCGTTTGGCCGTGCTCGCGGAGTCGCGACGCTGGCTCGATCCGGACCCATCGACGGCTTCCAAACTGCGCCGTCGTAGTCAGTGGAGCTTTGCATCTCGTTTGCCTTGGCTCCATCCAAGAGCCCTCTGGTTCCGCGAGTTAGCTGACCACGCGATTCATAATTATTGCCGGATTCTGGCGATGGCGGCAAAGGAGGGGTGAAGTCTGGATTTTTAGGTTGGGATCAGGATGCTTGATTCCCATGCCTTCGGTCGAAAGCCTCGCTATAGCCCCCTGATATTCTCGATTCATACTCTTCGTGTTGCAGCCCAAAGGCAGCAGGGTTCTACAGGCGGCCGCTGTCACGAAGTTTCGCCCGAGTGTGGAGAAGATATATATGCACGACTGGCTTACTCTGGGTATGCCCCTCGGAGCGGGAATCCTTCGCTGCGTTCGGAAATGTCTCCGGTGTTTCTTTCCAATCCACAAGAAACTGCCTGCGGTCGTCTCGAGGATACGCGTTTCGGAAAGAGGCTGTTTTTAAAGAGCGGTGGACAGCTTGAAGCTGCTCATCTGTCTCGGTTTGCCTATGCGAATATTCCTGAGGCGGTGGAGTTGCTGCGAGAGGTTGCCGATATGTGCTGGGTTCGGGGCTATTCGTGCTTTTTTGTGGTTCATCGTCATTTCCCGGGGAAAGCATGCTTAATCTTGAGGAAGAAGTATTCCGTATCCCTGAAGCCATAAGCGGTTCTTTTGATGACCTTGATCTTGTTGTTCATGCCCTCGAGCACGCTGGTGTTGAGTGGGTATTTGGCTGAGGCTATGATTCCACGGAGGTAGGGTCTGAGTTTATCAGCGAAGGCGAGCAGGGGTTTGATTTTGGACTCACGGCACATCCTCCACCATGTGCGCCAGCGTTTGAAGGCGCCCCAGATGCTTGAGCTTCGCCATAGTTCTTTGAGCTGTTCTTTCAGGACGTAGACTTGAGCCAAGGATTGGTTGGCATTCATCAGCTCTTCGAGCCTGACAAGTTCTTCTTCATTGAGGTTGTCCTTGTTCTTTAGAAGTAACCATCGGCTACGTTTGACCGCTCTGCGAGCCGACTTGTTCTGCCTTAGTTCATTGGCCTGATCCACGCGGACTCGGTCGATGACTTCACGGCCGTATTTGGCAACGACATGAAAAAGGTCGTAGACGACTTCCGCATTCGGGCAGTGCATCTTCACCTCCAGGTCAAAGGCGCTGTTCTGATCCATCGCGACCGCTTCGATTTGATCGCAGTGTTCGCCCAGTGATTCAAAGAAGGGGCGTATGGATTCGCGACTGCGCCCTTCACCGATCCAAAGCACTTGCCGAGTGTCCGCATCGGCTACGACGGAGGCGTAGCGGTGCCCCTTGTGCAATGCGAACTCATCCATGACCAGAGTTCTGAGCGAACCGTAATCGACTTCAGGCAACTCCCGAACCAACCTAGCTTTGTCAATGCGTTTGACGGTGTGCCAAGGCAA